>JAYVYA010000268.1:0-27510 GCA_043784745.1 Hyphomicrobiales bacterium | reverse complement strand
GTGCGCGGCGAGCAGCGCTTCGAGCTCGATCGCGTGATGCACCGCGAGAGAGAGCAGCTCCGCCGAGAACCCGCGCAGGCCCATTGCACCCCATTGTGGAAATTGGCCGCCGAATAGGTGAACGGCACCACGCCGCCGCCATTGCTGTCCCCGTCAAATATCACCGACTTTTTTGGCTTGGCACCGGCCATGCCATTATACTGGCGCATCACGTCCGAGGAGACGGTGACTGTCGGCTGGAACATCACCTGACCGACATCAATGGTGACATTGGAATTGGCATTGACCGCTTCGGCCAGTTGGGCGGCAGCGGAGGAGAAGCCCTTCGCGCCGTCCCGGCCATAGGCATAAAACTGCAGATGGGCGAGGTGCAACGGCAGGCCGCGCGCGGCGGCAATCGTCGCGACCGCCGTCTCGACATTGCCGGGCAGGCCAAGGTTGTTGCAATGGACATGCAGCGGGTGCGGCACGCCTGTGTCGATAACGGCCTGCTGCAAGGCCTCGACAATGGCACGGGACGAGACGCCATAATGGGGCACCACATCGTCCAGGCTAAAACCGCGCACATTATATTTGAACGCCGTTGCGGCCCCGGCATTTATGACCTTGATGCCAAGGCCGCGGGTGGCACTGAGCGTGGCGGCGACATAATCGCGGATGGCGGCGCGGCTGTCTTTTTCGCGCAGCATCCCCAGCAGA
Source organism: Hyphomicrobiales bacterium (assembly GCA_043784745.1). Classification (GTDB taxonomy): domain Bacteria; phylum Pseudomonadota; class Alphaproteobacteria; order Rhizobiales; family Beijerinckiaceae; genus JAYVYA01. The sequence continues at coordinate 26,811 of JAYVYA010000268.1, read as the reverse complement.
AAATCATCATTGCCGAGCACCGACAGGATCGCCTTGTCGATAATCGGGATATCGCCCAGTTCCAGATGGGCATGCAGCGCGTGGTGCGGGGCAACGGCTGGTTCCACCACCAGGCTATAGCCCATGGCGGCATAGAGGCAGCCGGTTTCGAAGGTTGACCATCCGGCGGTGGAAAGCGGGGTAGCCACCGGGCGGGCGACGTGGCTGCGGTGCGCCTCGGGCAGCAGCAGCCGCGCCGTGTTCACATTGCCGCCCGCAATATGGGAATGGATATCAATGGCCCCGGCCATGACAATCTTGCCGGTGGCATCAAGCACCTGATCCGGCGTGCGGGCAGGGGGGGCGATGATGCGTTCGCCGTCGATCCAGACATCGCCTGTCGCGTCGAGGCCGCGCGAAGGGTCGATAACCCGGCCATTGCGGATCACAATCAGCATGGCAGCGGGCCTCCGCTGGTATGGGCGGCAATCTGGCGCAGGATGGCGGCGACGGAGGGGGCACCAATGGGGACGGTTGCAGCATTGTTGAGGAGCATGCCGGTGGCGCAATCATGCAGGACGCCCGCGTGGTCGATGCCAGGGGTGCCAGCGATGATGTGGACGGCGGGCGGGGTAGCCAAGCGTGTGGCCGCTCCGGTGATCGCGACCAGAGGCAGGTCCCATGCGGGCGGAAAATCGTCCATCACATTGATCCACAAGGCGGCATCGGCCTCGCCGCTTTCGGCCAGCCGCCGCGACCCAAACCGCCACGGATCATGCTCCGGATAACCCCGGCCAAAACCGGTGCGCGGCGGAAAGCCGGTCATCCAGCCCGCCGCCAGTGTCACGCCCGCTGCATTGCCGCCGGGTGCGAGGGGCAGTCCGGAGAAGCGGGTGGTCTTGTTGAGGTCAAACACCAGGCCGCAGAGCATTTCGGTCGAGAGCGCATCCAGCTCGCCCTGCGCCCAGATGACCGTGCCGATTTGGGCGGTCTTCAACGCTTCGGCCAAGGGGTCCAGCACAGCCAGAGCCAGCGGCGCGGGGCCAATGGGGCGGCCCGCCAGCCGGGCGCGCAGCGCAGCGAGGGCGGCGGGCATTTTTCCGGGCGGCACCGGCACCAGCACGGTCTCGATGCCGGGCACCGAAGCTTCCCCCCCCAGCCAGATCACCCGGCGGTTGCCGGTGCCCAGCGCCGGGGGCTGGTGCAGGGCCAGCCGCTGCCAGATCTCTGGCCAAGCCGCTTCAATCCCCGGCCCCGCCAGCAGGATACGATCCGCCCGCACCCGCACCTCGCCCGGCGTCGTCAGCATCATGCCGGTCTCGCGCAGCACATCCAGCGTGTTGAACATCGCGTCCGAATGCATATGGTCAAACGCCCCGTTCAGCCGTTCCGCCAGCGCAATCGCCGCCCGCGCGCCGTCCACATCGCAGCCCAGTCCGCCCACCAGCGCCAACCGGGCGTGCTCCAGCATTGCCGCCGCCGCCGTGCAGGCGGCTTCCAGACTTGCCGGTTCCCCATGGATGAAGGCCTGTGTCACGGTTCAATCATCATATTTGATGTAGGCAAAACGCGGGTCACTGGCGGGCGTGCCTTCCAGCGCGCCACCGGCCTTGCCGGGTTGCCAGCCCACAACATCCTCAATCTTGCGGGCCAGCTCCACATCCTTGCCAGTGATGCCTTTGACCGAATGGGTTTGCAGGCGCACTTCCACCCAGGCATAGGAGGCGGTGAGGTCGGGATGGTGCCAGGCAGCCTCAGCGAGGTGGCCAATTGTGTTGATCACCATCAGCGTGCCCTTCCAGCCATGGGTTTTGTAATGGCGGCGAATCCAGCCATCGGAATAAGTCCAGTGCTTGAGGTCGCGGGCCAGAATCGCGGCAATCTCGCCCGCATTAAACACAGGCTCCTTCTCCGCACGGCTCATGGCGTTCTCCTCGCTGGGTCCGGGCGGAAGGCGGTCGGCCTTGTGCACCCCACACTTTCATGCACTCTAGTCACAGACGCGCGCCGCGCCAAGAGAGCGTGCGCACAATTGCTGGCGGGGAAGGGACTGAAATTCTGATGCACGCAAACGTTCACGCCGCCGCCCGGCTGCATCTGGGTTTTCTCGACCTCAATGGCAATCTGGGCCGGATGTTCGGCTCCATCGGCCTTTCCATCACGCAGCCAGCCACGTCGCTCACCCTTTCCCGCAATGCCTCCGGAAGCAATTCCTCCGCCGGACCGGAGGCGGAACGGGCGCTGCGCCATCTTGACGCAATGGCAGCGGCGCTCGGCCTTGAAGGCGGCTTCCGGCTGGAAATTACCAGCGCCATTCCCGCCCATGCCGGACTTGGCTCGGGCACGCAACTGGCGCTGGCGATTGGCGCGGCCCTGCGCTGTCTGGCGGGCATCGCGCCGGACACAAAAGCCGATGCGCTGCTGCTGCAACGCGCGGCGCGCTCGGGCATCGGGGCGGCGCTGTTTGACCGGGGCGGGCTGATTGTCGATGGCGGGCAAGGTGCGGGCATGCGTGTGCCGCCGGTGCTGGCGCGGCTGGATTTTCCTGCTGAATGGCGGATTGTGCTGGTGCTGGACCAAACCCTGCAGGGCATTCATGGACCAGATGAGGCCCAAGCCTTCGCCGCCCTGCCGCTTTTCGCCGCGGCTGCCAGCGGCGAGATTTGCCGGCTGGTGCTGATGCAGGCTTTGCCCGCGCTGGTGGAGCGGGACATTTTGGGCTTTGGCCGGGCTATAACTGCGGTGCAAGCCTTGCTCGGCGACCATTTCGCCCCGGCGCAGGGCGGGCGCTTCACCAGCCCGCGCGTGGGAGCGGCGCTCGCGGCGCTGCACCGGGCAGGCGCGGCAGGAGTGGGGCAGAGTTCGTGGGGGCCGACCGGCTTTGCCTTCGCCGCCAGCGAGGCGGAAGCGCATCGACTGGTGGCCCTTTCGCAGCCAGGCGTTGACCTGCTGGTTTGCGCCGGGTTGAACGGCCCCGCCATCATCGAAAAAATTACGGGAGAAACCAAATGAGCACCAAACACATCCTGCACCTGCTGAGCCCGGCCAGGCACGCTTCGCCCTTTGACATCAACATGGCGCTCGACAACGGTTATGATAGCGTCACGCCCCATGTCAACGTGACGCTGGAAGATGTGGTGCCGCTGGTGCAGGATGCGATGTTCTCCCGCCCTCCGCATTTTGCCGTGAAAACCGGGATTTTCATCGGCGGCAAAGATGCCATTCTGGCGCTCGACATGCTGGCGGTGGCCAAGGCCGCGCTGTTCCCGCCGTTCGAGATTTCGCTGTTTGCCGACCCAGCCGGTTCCTTCACCACCGCCGCTGCCATGGTGGCTTGCGCCGAGAAGCTGCTGAAGGGGAGCGGGCGCAGCCTGAAAGGGCTGAAAGTGGTGGTGTTCGGGGCTACCGGCGTCGTCGGCTTTTCCTCCGCTGTGATCGCCGCACTGGAAGGGGCGCAGGTGATTTTGGCCGGGCATGACGGCGCAGTGCGGGTGGGCAAGAGCGCCGGTGAAATCCAGAAGCGCTTCAGCGTGGCAACCACGCCCGCCGATGCCAGCACGGAAGCGCTGAAAGCAGCGCTGCTCGCCGGGGCCGAAGTGGTGGTGTGCGCGGGCAGGGCGGGCGTCCAGATTTTGAGCGCCGCCCAGATTGCCGCTGCGCCGCACCTGCTGCTGGCCGCCGATGTCAATGCCGTGGCACCGCCCGGCATTGAAGGGCTGGGGATGATGGACAATGGCACGGCGCTTGGCGGCACCCGGGTGATGGGGCTGGGGCCGCTGGCGGTCGGCAATGTGAAGTACCAGACCGAGGCCGGGCTGTTCCGCCAGATGGCCGGGGCAACCACAGCGCAAATCTATGATTTCCGTGATGCCTTCCGCCTCGCCCGCACCCTTGCCTGAAGCCCCCCCCCTGCTGATCGCAGCCTTTTCTGGCCGGGCGCTGGCCGGGGCGGCACGGGCCTCGGGCTATGTGCCGCTGGTGGCGGATTTTTTCGGCGATGCCGACATGCGGGCGATGGCCGGAAAATCCGTGCAGATGAAGGGAGATTTTGCCACAGGGTTTCAGCTGGCGGAATTGTTGGCCGGGTTGCAGGCGCTTGCCGCCGGGCAGAATATTGCCGGGCTGGTCTGCGGTTCGGGGTTTGAGGACAGGCCGGGAATTTTGGCGGAACTGGCGCGGCACTGGCCGCTTCTGGGGTGCAGCGCCGGGGCGGTGGAATTGGTCAAACACCCCCTGCGGCTGGCGAAATTATGCGCCGCCGCCGGGGTGGCGCACCCGGAGACGCGGCTGGCCCCCCCGGAGGATGCGGCGGGCTGGCTGCGCAAACAGGCCGGCGGGTCGGGCGGCGGGCATGTGCTGCCCGCAACGGATCGCGAAGGCGGGTACGGCATATATTTCCAGCGACAAATTCCCGGCACCCCGGTCTCCCTGCTGGCACTGGCCAGTGGCGGCGGCGCGAGGGTGCTGGGCAGCAGTTCGCAATGGGCGGACCCGGCAGCGGGCCAGCCCTTTCGCTATGGCGGAGCGGTGCGCCCCGCTCTTGTTGCCGCGGAGACCTTGGGGGCAATGGCCTGTGCGGTGCATCGCCTTGTCGAGGGTGCCGGGGAGGGCTTTGCCGGACTGGCGAGCTTTGATTTCCTCATCGGGGGCGGCACGTTCACCCTGCTCGAAGTCAATCCCCGCCCCGGTGCGACGCTGGATGTATTCAACCATCCAGACCTGATGCAGGCTCATATCGCCGCCTGCAAGGGGTTGCTGCCAGCGGCACCGCTCGCCTTCAGGGGCGCAATTGCCGCTGCCATCCTCTATTGTGACCGCAGTATCTCCGCTTTCCCGCAGATGATCTGGCCAGACTGGACAAAAGACCATCCAAATCCATCGTCGCACTTGCAAAGTGGCGCGCCAGTTTGCACCATAGTGGCCGCTGCCGCCGAGCCTCACGCCGCACGCCGCCTGCTGGACGAGCGGATCAGTCTGATCCGCCGCCTGCTGGCTGAAAATCAACAGGCCTAGGGAAGCTCCCGGATGGACATGCACGCTGCGCTCAGCGTCAACACGCTTGCGGGGCATCTGGTCGATGCGCTCGTCCGGGATGCCGCCATCCTCCGGCTCAAAGTGGGGCGCGGGGCCCAGGGCGAAACCATCATAGATGCAGGTGCGGCTGCAATTGGCGGGATGATGGCCGGTCTGCGGATTGCCGAAATCTGCATGGGCGGCCTTGGGCAGGTGCGGCTGGAACAGGGCGGGCGCGGGCGCTGGCCCTACTCGCTCACCGTCACCTCCGCCAACCCGGTGATTGCCTGCCTTGGCAGCCAGTATGCCGGGTGGAGCCTTGCCCACGGCGATTTTTTCGCGCTTGGGTCAGGCCCGGGCCGGGCTTTGGCGCAGAAGGAGGCGATTTTTGCCAGGATTGCCTATCGCGACCAGGCCAGCCGCGCGATCATCGTGCTGGAGAGTGACTTGCCGCCGCCGCCCGAGGTGGTTGATCTGGTGGCGCGCGATTGCGGTCTCCCGCCTGCGGCGCTGACCTTTATCTATGCCCCGACCCGCAGCCTGGCGGGCGGCACGCAAGTGGTGGCGCGGGTGCTGGAAGTGGCGCTGCACAAGGCGCATGAACTGCATTTTCCGCTGGAGCGGATCATTGACGGCATGGCCAGCGCTCCGCTTTCTCCGCCGCACCCCGATTTCATCCAGGCGATGGGGCGCACCAATGATGCCATCATCTATGCGGGCAAAGCGCATTTGTTTGTCAGCGGCCCGGCGGATGCGGCGCGCGACCTCGCCTATGCCCTGCCCAGCTCCACCTCGCGGGATCACGGCAGGCCGTTTGCCGAGATTTTTGCCGGCTATGGCGGGGATTTCTACAAGATGGACCCGATGCTGTTCAGCCCGGCCATTGCCCTGGTGACGGCGCTGGAAACCGGCGAGACTTTCCGCGCCGGGCAGATTGAGGAAGGCCTGCTCGATGCCTCGTTCGGCTGAGCAGCCCGCCCCGGCCCGGCGCGGCCAACAACCCCGCATCGCGCTGATGCATGACCGGATGGACTGGCACTCGCGCCAGCTGATGGCCGCTTTTGCCGCGCTGGGTGTCGAGGCTGTGCCCGCCCGGCTGAAGGCCTGCGCCTTTGACACGCGCCGCCCTTCCGGCCTCGTGATTGACGGGTTTGACGGCCTGCCGGACGCGGTGCTGGTGCGGCTGATTACCGGCGGCTCGTTTGAGGCAGTGACGGTGCGGCTGGGCGTGCTGCATGCGCTGGCGGGTCTGGGTGTGCCGGTGGTCAACCATCCCCGCGCGGTGGAATTCTGCACCGACAAATCCGCCACCAGTTTTCTGCTGGCCCGCGCCGGCATCGCCACCCCCGCCGCCTGGACCGCGCAATCGCGCCGCGAGGCGCTGGCGATTGTGGAGCGGGAGGCGGGCGCGGGGCCGCTGGTGCTGAAACCCCTGTTTGGCTCGCAGGGTCGCGGGCTGAAACTGGTGCGGCGGGCGGAGGATTTGCCGGAGGCGGAAGCGGTCGCAGGGGTGTATTATCTCCAGCGCTTCACCGGGCAGGAGCGCGACGGCTTTCGTGACATGCGGGTGCTGGTGTCCAATGGCACGGTGGTTTCGGCCATGATCCGGCATTCGCGGCACTGGATTACCAATATCAAGCAGGGGGCCGTGCCGGAGCTGGCAATGCCGGACGCGGCGCTGGCGGGGCTGGCCGTGCGGGCCGCCGCCGCGCTGGGGGCGGATATTGCCGGAGTGGACATTATCCTGGCGCGCGATGGCACGCCGGTGGTGCTGGAAATCAATTCCATGCCCGGCTGGTCCGGCCTGCAGCAGGTGACAGAGTTTTCGGTGGCCAGGCGACTGGCAGCGGATTTTCTGGCAAAAGCCGGATTGCTGGCGGTAGCGGAGGGGTAATGCGATGGAAGGGTGGGAATCGCGACCGCGAACCTTCAGGTTCGCCGATGGCACTTGTCCGGATATGGCGGTGCTTTGGCTGCCTGCGACCCCTGGAGTTCGCGGTCCGGGCGGGGCACTCCGGTGATCGCCGCTGCATTCATGGCCGCGTGCCGGGCCGAACTGGAGGCGCCCAAGCCCGGCAATGTGCATGTGTTCGCGCGCGGGCATGGCATGGAAATGGCGGACTTCATTGCCAGTGCGGAAGCGGCGGCTCCCTGCATTGCGGCACCCGGCGCGAAGGTGGGCGAGCGCATACTGGACGCGGTGGAGGCGACGTTTGCCGCCGTCGGACAAAACACCAATCTGGGCATCATCCTGCTGTGCGCACCCATGGCGGCGGCAGCAGAACAGGGCGGGGATTTGCGCGCCGCGCTGGCCCGTGTTCTGGCCGGGCTGGACGTGGACGATGCAGCCAAGGCGTTTCGCGCCATTGCCCGTGCCTCCCCCGGCGGGCTGGGCGCGGCAGAACATGATGTCCGTGCCCCCGCCTGCATCACACTGTTGCAGGCGATGCGCGAGGCGGCGGGGCGGGACCAGATTGCGGCGCAATATGCCAGCGGATTTGCCGGTGTTTTCGGGCTGGGGCTGCCAGCGCTGCACAACGGACTGCGCCGCTGGAACGACCCGAAATGGGCCACACTGGCGGCCTGTCTGGCCTTTTTGCACACATTCCCCGACAGCCACATTCAGCGCAAATACGGCCTTGAAACGGCGCTTGGCGTGCAGAAAACGGCGGCGGAAATGGCCGGGCGGCTAAGCCAGAGTGCAGCGCCGGAAACCCTGCTGCCTGCCTTGCTGCAATGGGACGGTGAGTTGAAAGCCAGGCGGATCAACCCTGGCACCAGCGCGGACCTGACTGTGGCGACGCTTTTTGCAGATCGCCTCCGCAACAGGCAGCAATTGGCTTGATTGGCGGCGCTAATGATGCTTGATTGGCGTGCGAGCGGGAGAACGTTTCCGCCGCTATCTGGCCAACCGGTCCGGCCCCAGGCTGGATGCTGCAAGCAAGGATAGGCAGGCGTGCCGTGCCGGAAATCCGTTGCGGCGCATTTTATCAATTTCCTGAGGGAGGACACGACAATGGCCAAGATTAACAAACTGATGGTGGGCGAATCGCTGGTGGGCGACGGCAATGAAGTTGCGCATATCGACCTGATCCTGGGACCGCGCGGTTCGGTCGCCGAATCGGCTTTCGCCAATGCTCTGGTCAACAACAAGGACGGTTTTACCGCCGTGCTGGCAATTGTTGCGCCAAACCTGATGTGCAAGCCCGCCACCGTCATGTTCAACAAGGTGACGATCAAGAACGCAACGCAAGCCGTGCAGATGTTTGGCCCCGCCCAGCGCGGCGTCGGCATGGCCGTTGCCGACAGCGTCGCCGATGGCACGATTCCCGCCGCCGAGGCCGATGATATCTTCATCTGCGTGGGCGTGTTCATCCATTGGGATGCCGCCGACGACAAGAAGATTCAGGATTATAACTACGCCGCCACCAAGGAGGCGATTGCCCGCGCCGTCAAGGGCGAGCCCTCTGCCGCCACCGTCGTCGCCCAGCGCGGCACCGCCAAGCACCCCTTTGCTCCGAATTGAGGTTGGCTCCAAACTGAGGTTTGGGGTTCGCACGGGTTTGGAAGGGAGAGCGCAGGCTCTCCCTTTTTTGTTGGGGGAGGGAGCGCATAGCGGCCTCCCGGGAACGGCGCAGTCCGGAGCGCGGACTTCCAGTCCGCCGGTGGTGCGATGCGCACTGGAAGTGCGCGCTCCCAGGCTTCGCCACGCGGCTTGCGAGTTTTCGTTGAGTCTCGCGCGCGCCTCAATGCTTCACCGGGGGTCCCACCAATGCCTCCAGCGCGGCCAGCGCTGGACCGATGGCTTCCTGCGCCACAAGCATGTCGTAGCGGTTTTGCAGTTGCACCCAGAACCCCGGCGAGGTGCCGAGCACCTTGCCCAGCCGCAGCGCCATTTCTGCGTCAATGCTGGATTGGCCCTTCGCAATCCGGTCGACGCGCCCGCGCGAAACACCCAGAGCCTTGGCCAATTGGGCAGAGTTGAGCGCGAAGGGAACCATGAATTCCTCCCGCAGCATTTCGCCGGGGTGCATGGGGTGGAGGGTATATTCTGTCTCGTCATTCACTGGTTCAGTTCCTTCCCTGTCAGCCGCCCGTCATGCAGCGCACTGGCCACCAGCACGCCCGCCGCGCCGGCCTTGGCCAAAGCCAGCACATCCGCAGCCCCGCGCACCCCGCCCGCGGCAAACACCTGCCGCTGGCCCGCCATTGCCAACACTTGCGCCAGCCGCTCCAGATCCGGCCCGGCCCCGCTGCCAACGCGGGCGAGGGTCATCACAATCACCCGTGCAGGCCAGAGTTGCGGCTGCGCCAGCACTTCAGGCGGACCCACAAAAGCCTCCGCGCGAAAATCAAGCGAAAGAATTACGCGGGGATGATGCCGCAGACCGGCCGGCAGCGCGCTGTCGCGCTGGCTCTCGCTGCCCAGCACCAGCTGCCCGGTATTTCCAGCCAGCCATTTTTTCGCACGTGCCAAATCGTCCAGGCCATTGTCCACCCACAGCGCCAGCCCCGGAAACGCCGCCGCCAGTTCGGCCAGCACGACATCATGCTCGCCTGTGCCCGCTATGGCGTCGAGATCCGCCACATAGAGCGTGGAGAACGGGTGCAGACCCAGCAATCCGGCCACGACATCGCGCGGCTGGCTGGTCGGGGACAACGGGGTTTGCAGCGGCTGGTAGCTGGCCCGCTCCCCCATCCTCGCCCGCACGACAACGCCGCCGAGGAGATCAATGACAGGGATGACGCGCATGGCTATAGCTCCGGCTGGCCTTTGGCTCGCACAGGAATTTCACAAATGCAAACCATCATCGGCTGGGACATTGGCGGAGCCCATCTCAAGGCCGCACGGATCGAGGGCGGACGGGTCACGCGCGCCACCACCATCGCCTGCCCGCTGTGGCACGGCCTGCACGAGCTGGACCGGGCCTTTGCCAGCGCGCGGGCGCAGGTGGGCGAGGCCGCTGTTCATGCTGTGACGATGACCGGCGAGCTGTGTGATGCCTTTGCCAGCCGCGAGGCCGGGGTGGCGGGGCTGGCGGCGCGGGCGGCGCAGGAGTTTCCGCAGGGCTTGATCCATCTTTACGCCGGGCGGGCGGGGTTTGTGCCGCTGGCGGCGGCGGGCGCACATGTGGCTGACATTGCCTCGGCCAACTGGCACGCCAGTGCGGCGCTGGCCGCCACACGGCACAGCGAAGCGCTGGTGATCGACATGGGTTCTACCACCACTGACCTGATCCCGGTATTGGCAGGCAAAGTCGCCGCGCGCGGCTATTGCGACGCCACGCGGGCGGAAAATGGCGAGCTGGTGTACACCGGCCTCGTGCGCTCCTTTGTGATGGCCTTGTCGGATCGCGCCCCGTTCCAGGGCCGCTGGACCGGGCTGATGAACGAATATTTTGCCAATTCCGCTGACGTCTACCGCATTCTGGGAGAATTGCCGGAGGGAGCTGATGTGATGGCAACGGCTGACGGACGGGAGAAAACTATCGGCGCTTCCTGCGGCCGGCTGGCGCGGATGATTGGACGGGACGCGCCGGGTGCGCCTCTGGCCGAATGGCAAAAGCTGGCGGCCTGGTTTGCGGCATCGCAAATGCGTGGGCTGGAAGATGCTGCGTGCCTCATTGGTTCGCGCGCGGATTTGCCCGCCAGTGCGCCGGTGATTTGCGCCGGCATTGGCCGCGTGCAGGTGCGCAAGCTGGCGCAGCGGCTGGGGCGGGCAGCGGTGGATTTTGATGAATTGATTGACGCGGTGCCAGAAGCGCGGGCGGCGGCGACAGATTGTGCGCCGGCGGTGGCGGTGGCGGTGCTGCTGGGGGACAGTGTTTTTTAACGGAAGTGCGGCAAAGCCCGGACCGCGCACTTCCAGTGCGCTCTTGCGCGGCGGCGAATAATTCCAGACTTGCCCGCACGGGAGCCGTGGACAGAGCGCACTGGAAGGGCGCGGTCCGGGGTTATGCGCTTGCGGTTGCCTTCCCCGCCTCCCAGCCCAGCATCGCCTTCTTCCGCGTCAACCCCCAATGATACCCCGTCAGCGCCCCGGATTTGCTGAGGACGCGGTGGCAGGGGACGACAAAGCTGATCGGGTTTTTGCCCACCGCAGCGCCGACAGCCCGCGCCGCCGTGGGTTTGCCGATATGATTGGCGATGCTGCCATAGGTGGTGGCACCGCCCAAAGGTATGCGCAGCAGCGTCTCCCAGACCCGAACCTCGAAATCCGTGCCGATCAGCACCACCCGCAGCGGGCGACCGGCTTGCCAAAGCGCCGGATCAAACGAGCGCTGTGCCAGCGCGGCGGTGGCGGCATCCTGACGCAGCAGCTGCGCGCGGGGCCAGCGTCCCTGCATGTCGGCGAGGGCGCTGGCGCGGTCCCCGTTATCGACGAAACCCAGACCGGCGAGGCCGTGCCTGGCGGCCACCACCATCGCCTCGCCGAAAGGCGAGGGATGAAAACCGTACTGCAGCACCAGCCCCGCGCCGCCGCTCTTGAACTCGCCGGGCGTCATCGCCTCATGCGTCACAAACAGGTCATGCAGGCGCGAGGGGGCGGAGAGGCCGACCTCATAGGTGGTGTCCAGCACGCTGGCCGCGTCTCGCAGCAGGCTTTTGGCATGGTCCAGCGTCAGCGCCTGGCAGAAGGCCTTTGGGGTCAGCCCGGCCCAGCGCCTGAAGATGTGGTTGAGATGCGAAGTGGACAGGCCAACGTGGCCGGCAATCTCGTCCATGTCCGGCTGGCCGCGCCAGTGGGCGGAAATGAATTCGATGGCGCTTTTGACCCTGGCATAATCGGTGCCGGCATCGGCTTCCGGCATCGGGAAAGTTCTGTCGAGCATGGCTGCACCCTTGATTGATGGGGCGATGATGGCGCAAATCGAAGCGCCAAACCACCCGAAACCGGTGCTGGGGTCAGGAATAGAGCGGACCCCGCCGGGCCTCGTTGAGGGCATTCTGCAATTGCCCGGCAAACTCCGCCTTTTCATCCGCACCAAGGAAAGCGGCAATGCCGACTTTGCGGCCGCGTGAGACCAGCGACAGTTTTTGCAGGCCAAATTCCTCGTGTTCCTGCCGTTCCAGCCGGACCCATTGCGGGTTGAAGCGCCAGTCCCGGCGCTGGCCCCTGGCGGTGACCTTGGCGAGGTGCAACTCCTGCGATGTGACGCCGACATCCTCATAAGCGCGGGCGGCGCGAAAACTGGCGCGGAAGGCGAGATAAACCAGCAGCACATCCAGCCCCATAAAGCCGACCACCGGCCAGGCCCCGAGAATAAAGAAGGGGATGCTGACGGCCAGACTGGCCCCGCCGACCACTCCCATCAGCACGCGAAAGTGCTTCGATGTCAGGGAGCGGTGCGGATGGATGCGCTGCACGAAAATTTTCTCGTTCAACCCGGATTCAGGTGGCATGGGCCGCCGCGCTGGTGTTTGGATGATGGCTGCAGGAGATTATAGAAACCATGCCCGAAAAAGCCAGCCCTGACCGGGTCCGCGAGATTTTCACCCGCTTCCGCACGGCCAGCCCGGAGCCAAAGGGCGAGCTGGAACATTCCAGCCCCTTTACCTTGCTGGTGGCTGTGGTGCTGTCGGCACAGGCGACCGATACCGGCGTCAACAAGGCGACGCGCGGCCTGTTTGCGCTGGCCGACAATCCCGCCGCCATGCTGGCACTGGGCGAAGACAGAGTGCGCGACCTGATCAAAACGATCGGGCTCTACCGCAACAAGGCGAAAAACGTCATCGCCCTGTCGCAAATCCTGCTGCGCGATTTTGGCGGGGAAGTGCCTGTGGAACGGGCGCTGCTGGAAACCCTGCCCGGCGTCGGACGCAAAACCGCCAATGTGGTGGTGAGCATGGCCTTCGGCCAGGCGACGATTGCGGTGGACACCCATGTTTTCCGCGTCAGCAACCGCATCCCGCTCGCATCGGGCAAGACGCCGGAAGCGGTGGAGGCGGGGCTGGAGAAAATCATTCCGGCGGAATTCTTGTTCCACGCCCACCACTGGCTGATTTTGCACGGGCGCTATGTCTGCAAGGCGAGGAAGCCTTTGTGCGGGGCGTGCCTGATTGCGGATCTGTGCGCGGCGCGGGAGGACTCTTGAAGCGGCGGTCTCCATTCAGGCCGGGTTTTTATTCAAGCCGCTTCCTTCCGCTTTACCGCCACTTTCCGCACCCTTATTTCAATGCCCAGCCCTGCCCTCGCCAGCATTGTGACGAGATGATCCAGACTGAACTGGCCCAGCTTGCCACGCAGCAAATCAGAAATGCGGGGCTGGGTGACGCCCAAATGGGCGGCCGCTTCGGTCTGTGTCCATCCGGCAGATTTAATGTGCTTTTCAAGAGCTTGCATCAAGTCAGACCGTGCCCGCATGTTAGCAGCCTCCTCTGCATTGAGGGCGACAGCGTCAAATGCGGAGGCAAAACCTTCAACTGCGCTGTTCATCGCGTTTCTCCTCCAGAAGTTCCAAATATCTGACTCTTGCTAAATCAATGTCGCGCCGATCGGTTTTCTGTGTCTTTTTCTGGAAGCAGTGCAGGACATAGATACCATCCGCCAGCTTGGCGACATAAAATACCCGGTAGATCCCTGCCGCGTCCTTCAGGCGTATCTCATTCACGCCTGGACCCACATCCGCCATGGGCTTCCAGTCTGGCGGACTTTGGCCGTTTTGAACCCGCCAAAGCGCTTCGCCAGCGTCAGTCCGGACAGAAGCTGAAAAGGTTTGCAAAACACTGCGTGAATTACCACGGAAATAAAGCGTTCTAGGCTGTTTCAGCATCAGTAAGTTATGCAATAATTTGCATATTTGTCCAGCCCCAAATCACCCAAATCCCAACACTGGTCTCACCCCCGGCTTGAGCTGCAATGGCAGCCCCGCGCTGACCAGCACCACCGCTTCGGAAGCCCCGGCCAATGCCTGATTGAGACGGCCTTGCGCATCGCGGAAGCGGCGGGCCAGAGCGTTTTCGGGGACGATGCCGGTGCCAACCTCGTTGGAGACGAAGATAACGGGGCCGGTTAGGCCCGGCAGAATGGCAAGCAATTCGGCGGTTGCTGCTTCGATATCATGCTCACCCAGCATCAGGTTGGACAGCCAGAGGGTGGCGCAATCTACCAGAAGAATGCAGCCCGGTTGCGCGGCTTGGGCCAAAGCCTGCGCCAGATGCAACGGCTCTTCCACCAGCAGCCATGACTCCCCGCGCTCGGCCCGGTGGCGGGCTATGCGGTCTTCCATCTCGCCATCAAAGGCCTGCGCGGTGGCGATCATAACGGGCGTGAGGCCAGCGGATTCTGCGAGCGTCTGGGCATAGCGGCTTTTGCCGGAGCGGGCACCGCCGAGGACGAGGAGGGAGCGGGTCAAGGCGGCACTGCCCGCGCTCCCGGAATGAAGGGCATGTTCATTTTCCCGTCTTCACCCGCGTCCATTCGCGCGTCACCACCTTCTGCACGGCGGCATCATAGGTGGTGACGAGGAACAGCTTTTTCATGGTCTCGTCATCGGGATAGACGGCCTTGTTGCCCGCCACTTCCTTGTCAACCAGAGGCTTTGACGCCAGCACGCCATTGGCGAAATTGGTGATGCTGGTGTTGCGGGCGGCGATTTCGGGGCGCATCAGATAGTCAATGAAGGCATAAGCCTCCTCCGGGTGCGGTGCGTCTTTTGGAATGGCGAGATTGTCGAGCGACATCAGCGCTCCTTCTTTGGGAATGGCATAGCCAATCTCGATGCCATTGCCCGCCTCGCGCGCCCGGTTGCGCGCCTGAAAACTGTCCCCCGCCCAGCCGACGGCGAGGCAAATATCGCCATTGGCCAGACCGTTGATATATTCGGAGGAATGGAATTTTTTCACCAGCGGGCGCAGGCGGCCGAGCAGGTCGGAGGCTTTGCGGATGTCCGCCGGATTTTTCGAATCCGGGTTCAGTTTCAGGTAATTCAGAACGGTGGTGAACAGGTCTTCCGGACTGTCGAGCATGTAAACGCCGCAATCGGTGAATTTCTTCAAAAGCTCGGGCTTGAAGGCAATGTCCCAGGAGTCGGGCAGCTTGTCGCCCAGCCGTTCCCTGGCCTTGGCGACATTGAAGGCAAGGCCGGTGGTGAACCACATGTAGTTGATGGCATAAAGGTTGCCGGGATCATAGGTGGCGAGGCGCGCCATCACTTCGGGCCACAAGCCTTTGGCGTTGGGCAGCTTGGCCTTGTCCAATTTGAGATACAGCCCGGCCTTAATCTGGCGCTGGAGAAAGGTGGCGGAGGGCACAACAATATCGTAGCCGGTCTTGCCCGCCAGCAGCCTGGTCTCCAGCACTTCGTTGGAATCATAGGTGTCATAGACTACCTTGATGCCGGTCTCCTTCGTGAAATCGGCCAGCACTTTCTGGTCGATATAATCGGACCAGTTGTAGACATTGACGACCCGCTCGGGGGCGGCAGCGGGCTTTTCCTGCGCGGGTGCAGTCCCGGTCAGCCATGCTGCGGCCAACAAGCCGGTGAACAATTTGCGCATCATCGTCTCCCCGAATCACCTGTGCCGGGCAAGGCCTTCCAGCCGCCCCAGCGCCGCATCCAGCGTAGCGCGATGCTTGGCAAAACAGAAGCGCACGACATGGTCAACCGCATTTTCTGCGTAGAAAGCCGAGACGGGAATGGCCGCGACCCCGTGCTGCTCCACCATGCGCTTGCAGCAGGTGACATCGTCCCCCAACCCAAGACCGGCAATGTCGATATTGACGAAATAGGTGCCAGCGCTTGGCAACACCGTGAAACCGCGTGCGGAAAGTCCGGCGGAGAAATAATCCCGGGCAGCCTGCAAATCTGCCCGCATTCGCGTGAAATAGGCCTCATCCTTGGCCAAACCATAGGCCACCGCCACTTGCAAATGGGGCGGCGTGGTGAAGGTGAGGAACTGGTGCGCTTTGGCCAGCACCCGCATCAGCTCGGGCGCGGCGGCGACAAGGCCGACCTTCCAGCCGGTCAGCGAGAAGATTTTGCCCGCCGAACCGATTTTGACCGTCCGTCCGCGCATTTCTGGCAGGCTGAGCATGGAAAAATGCTGCACCCCGTCAAATATCACATGCTCCCAAACCTCGTCGCAAATCGCCACGGCATCATGCGCCACGCAAAACCGCGCCAGAAGTTCAATCTGGGCGCGGCCATAGACAATGCCGGAAGGATTGAGCGGGTTGTTGAACAGCACCGCCCGGGTGCGGGGCGAGAAGGCGCGGGCGAGGTCCGCCGCGTCAAAACCCCAGTGCGGCGGCTTCAGCGTCACGAATTTGGGCACGCCCCCTGCCCGTCGCACCAGCGGCAAATAGGCATCATACATCGGCTGGAACAGCACGACCTCATCGCCAGGCTCGATCAGCGCCAGCAACGCGCCCGCTATGGCTTCGGTCGCGCCGGAAGTGACCATGATTTCGGTTTCGGGGTTAAGGCAGAGGCCCTGGAAACGCTGGTAATGCACCGCAATGGCGCTGCGCAATTCGGGCAGGCCCATCATCGGGGGATACTGGTTCCACCCGTCGAAGACAGCGTCCGCCGCCTTGCGCCTGACATCCTCAGGCCCCTTGCCGTCGGGAAAGCCCTGCCCCAGATTGACCGCCTTGTGGGTCGCAGCGAGGCGGGACATCACCTCGAAGATGGTAGTGGGGAGGCTGCTGTAGACGGGGTTCATGGGCGCACGCTGTCAAGGGATTTTGCGTGCTAGCATGAGTTTTGCCCCAGACCCAACTTCAATCCAGCAATATCCGCTTCAGCAATTCCAGTTCCTCGCCCAAATTGCCGTCGGTGCCCGACAACCCTTCAATCTTGCGCACGGCGTGGAGTACGGTGGTGTGGTCGCGCCCGCCGAAGCGGCGGCCGATTTCGGGCAGGGAGCGCAGGGTCAGCACCTTGGACAGATACATGGCAATCTGGCGCGGCTTGACCACCACGGCGGTGCGGCGGGAAGAGAGCAGGTCGGCGCGGCTGACGTTGAAATGGCTGGCGACGAGCTTCTGGATATCTTCAATCTTGACGCGCTTGGGTTCGCGGGTGCGCACGAGGTCGCGGATCGCCACTTCCGCCGTCTCGATGCAGATCGGCGAATGGCTGAGGGTGGCATGGGCGAGCAGGCGGTTGACGGCCCCGTCGAGGTCGCGGCCATTGGTCTGGATGGTTTTGGCAATGTAGGACACGACTGTGCCGGAGACTTCAAACCCCGGCTGGTGCTGGCGGGCGGCGGCAATCCGGGTTTCAAGGATTTGGGTGCGCAGGCCCTCGTCCAGCCCGCACATTTCCACGCACAGGCCACCGGCGAGGCGCGAGCGCACCCGCTCCTCCAAAGCTTCCAGTTCGGCCGGCGGGCGGTCGGCGGCCACGACAATCTGCTTGCCCGCATCAATCAGCGCATTCAGCGTGTGGCAAAATTCCTGCTGGATGGTCTTGCCCTGCAAAAACTGCACATCGTCGATCACCAGAACATCAATGCCGCGCAGTTTTTCCTTGAAGGCGGTGGAGGATTGCGCCTTGAGCGCAGCCACAAAGCCATACATGAATTTTTCGGCGGTGAGATAGATCACGCGGCGCTGGCCCTCCTGCGCGCAATGGGCAATGGCCTGCAATACATGGGTTTTGCCCAGCCCGACTGCGGCATGGATATAGAGCGGGTTGTAGGGCAGCACATCGCCGCTGCGGGCATAAGCCACTTGCTGGGCAGCTGCATGCGCCAACTGGTTGGAACGCCCCACGAGGAAGGAGGCAAAGGTCAGCCGCCGGTCCAGCGGGGAGCCTGAAAGGCTGTCCTCCTCAAAGTTGGCGGCTGTGTCGGCGAGCCTGGCAGGGCGCGGTGCTTCCACCGGGGTTGCCGCAATGAAACGGGCAGGGGCTGGCTCGGCAAAGCCTTTGGCGGCTGGCTGGTTTGCGACCAGTTCCAGCAAGGGCAGGCGGGCGGGCACCGGCTTGCCCGCCGTGCGGATACACAGCGACATCTGCAGCACTTCCGGCCATTCGCCGACAATGGCGGCGAGCAGGCGGTCATTGTAGTGCGATTGCAGCCACGAGCGCAGGAATTTTGTCGGCACGGAGAGATGGGCAAGCCCATCTGCAATCATTGTCAGTTCGAGCCGGGCAAACCACGAGTTGAACACATCTTCACCCAGTTCACTGCGCAATCGGCGGCACACCCGTTGCCATCCGCTGGCATCCGGTGCCACCGGGAGGTCGGTCGATTTTCTTGCGGCTTCACGGGTGATCGACATGTGCTGTAACTTTCAGACGCGGCAAAGCTGGAGGCGCGGCAACCGGCATCATGCGGGGCCACGGTGGTAACAGGCATCGTGAACGGGAACGCGGACTTGCCTGCAAAACCGGAAGCAGGGCACGACTGCCCCGCCTTCGTACAGGCAAACTCCAAATCAGTTGTTGGTCTGGTTGAAAGTAAAACCCAGCCGGAGAGGGTCAGAGCTGTCGGTGATTGCAACAGGGGGCAGACTTTTTCAAAGCCATAGACCCGGCATTAACGCACACGCTTTGGCCGGTGAATGTAGCTCGCAACAGGCAGGCTGGCGATTTACTAAAGGATTGGTTTTTCATTGCTCCCCCAAGCATCTTCTCAGAAGTTCTGTACTCAAGAACAGCACACTGAAATAAAAGTAACAGACGAAGCAATACTATCAACCCTCCATCACAGGAGAGCACGAAAGTTCAAAAGCACTGTTATTGCAAGACGAGACAGGAAAAGCGCAACCCATCAATTGCTATCCAAATATGTCATATTTTAACTTGACATTCCCTGAACAACTCAATGTTGGCCGCTCCGTTTCGATGGATGATTGATACACTGGCGTGCCGCAGCGCGCAACCGAGGAGGTTAAAGAATCATTGATTTCCGTCGCAAAAAAACATTAGCAAGTGTGGCAGATTGGCCCTTGACCTCAATAACTGATTGATTCGCCGACGCGATAATTGCCTCAAAATCTGTCATCAAACTGTCGTTTCGTATGCGGAATATTCTTCGCTTCCAACTGCGCTTTCCCTTGCGGAGGAAGCGTAATGCGAGCGAAATCCAGCCAGATTCTGGCAAGGGCTTGATTCGCCAAGGGAGTAAGTCCAGCGCCCGGATCAATGCAGCTGCGGCTCCAAAAATCCTGCCGCGATCCGGACAACCGACTCCCAGACGGCAAAAAAAAAGCCCGGCTGGATGCCGGGCAGTGCCGCCTCAAAATTCTGGCCGGCTTACCGGGCCAGCGCCTTGACGCGCTTGGCCAGCCGCGCGACTTTGCGCGAGGCCGTGTTCTTGTGGACAATGCCCTTCTGGGCGGCGCGCATCACCAACGGCTCCGCCATGCCCAGTGCCGCGACGGCTTGGCCAGAATCACCCGATGCAATCGCTTCTTCAACCTTGCGGACATAGGTGCGCGTCTGGCTGCGGCGGGCGCGATTGACGTCCGTGCGCTTTGCGATCTTGCGAACGGCTTTTTTGGCCGATGACGTATTTGCCATTATTTACCCCAGGAGCTTTGGCCGCCCTGTGGCAAACCAATATGCAATCAAATGGCCGGACATCAAAGCCCGGACCGGAACGGGTTAGAAGCATGATTTTGGCGTGCCGTCAACGCAAAGATGCATTTTCCTGTGCGCCGCAGCATTGCTGAAGCGATAAATGCCAGCTAGCGGTTGGCGAACTTTGCCGGGCGCTTTTCGGCAAAGGCCGCCATGCCCTCTTTCTGGTCTTGCGTGGCGAACATGGCATGGAAAACCCGCCGCTCAAACCGCACACCCTCCGCCAGCGTGGTTTCATACGACCGGTTAACACATTCCTTGGCCAGCAGCACCGAGGGCAGCGACATCGCGGCAATGGCCGCTGCCGTTTTCAGTGCTTCCGCCAGCAACTCGCCGGCGGGGATGATTCTCGAGACCAGGCCCGCCCGTTCGGCCTCGCTGGCATCCATCATCCGCCCGGTCAGGCACATTTCCATCGCCTTCGATTTGCCGACAAACCGCGTCAGCCGCTGCGTGCCGCCCGCACCGGGGATGACACCCAGCCGGATTTCGGGCTGGCCGAATTTGGCATTGTCGGCAGCCAGGATGAAGTCGCACATCATCGCCAGTTCGCAGCCGCCGCCCAGCGCAAAGCCGGCCACAGCGGCAATCACCGGCTTGCGGGTTTGCGACAGGCGCTCCCAGCTGGTGATGAAATCGGCCAAATAACTCTCGACATAGGTTTTGGCCTGCATTTCCTTGATGTCAGCCCCGGCGGCGAAGGCCTTTTCCGAACCAGTGAGGACGATGCAGCCAATATTGGCGTCCGCCTCGAATGCCGCCAGCGCAATGTTCAGTTCGCCGATCAGCACCGAGTTCAGGGCATTCAGCGCCTGCGGGCGGTTGAGACGTATCAGGCCGACGCGGGCGTGGGTTTCAACGAGGATGCAAGTCGGTTCCATGAAGCGCTCCAGACAATGGGACGCTGGCACCATGTCGCAGATCACTCACCGCGTCCAGCCAGGGCAAGGCACAATCGGCCTGCCGCCATCCTAGCAAGAGGTCCCGCAGGTTGGGGGCGGCGGAGGCGGCGGAGGGGGCGGAGGCGATGATTGCGGCGAAGCCGGACCATTGTTGCTATTATTGCCCAAAGGTGCGTCCGGGCGACCTTCCGGCGGCGGCGGCAATGGTGGCGGCGCGGGCGGCACCGGACTGCAAAGCGCCCCGCCGCCTTGCTCGCAGACCACGTTGAAGGACCATCCCCGGCCGCCGCCCGCAGCGCCGGTGGAAATATTTGTCCGGGTGACGGTCACGCCCTGGCCGGGCTGGTTGAGCGTGACGCACGTAGCCGCCGAGGCCGGTTTTCCATTCATGCAGACTTTCACCTCGCCGGAGACCAGCACGACATCGGTGCCGCCCCGAAGGATCCGGACATCGTAAATTGTGCCGCGCACGCCGATCGACGCCTCGGGCGTCACCACTTTGTAGGCATTGGACGGGGAGGTGCCGGAAACAAAGCGGAAGCTGCCCTTGACCGCGTTGAACGTGACCGATTTGGCCGTGTGGTCGCCATTGTAGACGAATTTGTCCAGCGTCAGCTGCGAAGATCCGGCAACGGACACCGATGTGGCATCGATCAGGTCAATCCGCGCCAGACTGCCCGCGCCAGTGCGGATGATTTCATTGGCGAAGACATCATCCCCTGCGCCAAGGCTGGCGGTGGTGCTGCCCCGGCTGCCCTTCACGTCATTCTGGACAATGCTGGTCTCGCCAATGGCCAGCTGGGCCTGGGCACCCGACACCATGGCCAGCCAGCTGACGCCAGCCATCCACGCGGCCAGTGGCACCCGGCTGGCACTGCGGCTGATCGTCCTGCCAAAGCGCATGTTTTACTTCCTATGTCTGGGTAAAACCAAGCTGCCACAGGGCGGTAGCGGGCGCAAGCCGGTGAGCTGCGCCAAAGCAGGTTTTTTATCTCCAGCCCAAGCCTGACCCGCCGCCCGGCGGCGGCCCGGTACCCGGTGGCAAGGCTCCAGCCTCGATTTTGCCCACCGTCAGTAACTCGGCGATGACGGGGGCGAGGGCGGCGAGGGCGGTGGCGAGTTATTGCCGAGCGGCGCATCGGGCCGCCAGAAATTGCTTCCGCCATTGCAGGTACTGTCAAACGACCATTTCAGCACATCGCCCCCCACCTTGTTGCCCAACGCGCGGTTGGTCAGGGTGACGCTTTCGCAAGGCTGGCGCAATTCAACGCAACGGTTGGGCGCACCTGCCCGCAGGCAGACATTGGCCGCCCCGGAAATCAGCACGACGGTGGTGCGCCCGGCGCTGACCTGCACATCATAGGTCGTGCCGCGCACGCCAATCGCCGCTTCGGGCGTCAGCACCTTGTAGGCCTCCGAGGGCGAAGAACCGGAGATGAAGCGGAAGCTGCCCCTGGCGGCATTGAACACCACCGACGTGGCCGTGCCACCGCCGCTGTAGACAAATTTGTCCAGCGTCAATTGCGAGGAGGCACCGACGGAGACATTGGTGCTGTCCAAAAACCCCAGCCTGGCGAGGCTGGCTGCGCCGGTCCTGATGATTTCATTCTGGAAGATATTGTCCCCGACACCCAGCTTGCCCTTGCCCGTGCCAGTGACCTCGTTTTGCACCAGACTGGCAGAGCCGATGGCGCTCTGAGCCGAAGCGGCTGTTGCCATGGCTACCAGGCTAACGGAAGCCAGCAGGCCGAGAAGCGACGCCCGTCCGGTGCTGCACCGGGTTTGTATCTCTGGTTTCATGTCCTGCTCTCCCTTTTGTTATGTCTCATTGAACATCAATCATCACAGTATTTCAACTGTGTGCCGTGACTTTTTCAGTTCTGGCGACGTCGGCGCGCAGGCGCATTGGCCGGAAAAATTTGTCGCGCCACTGCGCCTGAATGTCCCGTCATTTCCTGTCTGTTTTCGCATGATGTCCTCCTGCGGAAAAAACAAATTTAATCTACTCCACTTCTACTAAAGCGCAATAGACAAAGCCATTGTGCGAAAAGACACGGCGGCGAAACCGGAGCAGCGGCGAACCAGGCCACAGCCCGCTTGACCGGGGGGCCATTCATCATGCCTATTGGCAGCAGCGGCCCGCCGCGATGCCCGCGGCCCCGCAGAAAAAGGCCGGAAAGCCTGATATCGGGCGGGGAATGGCACCGGTCCCGGGCAGGTGCAGGCAAGCAACGGGAGAACAGGCAATGCTCAATCTGACAGGCAAATTCACACGCCGCCTCATGGTAACCGTCATGGTGACAGCTGGCGCGCTCGGAGTCGTGCAGGCCAAAGACTGGAAAGAAATCCGCATCGGCACCGAAGGGGCCTATCCGCCGTTCAACAACCTCAATGCCAAGGGCGAGCTGGAGGGGTTTGAAATCGACTATGCTAACATGCTGTGCGAGAAAATGAAGGTGAAATGCACGTGGGTGGCGCAAGACTGGGACGGGATCATCCCCGCCCTGCTGGCCAGCAAATATGATGTGATCGTTGCCGGGATGAACGCCACGGAGGAGCGGGCCAAGAAGGTCGATTTTACCCACACCTATACCCGTGTGCCGCCGGCTTTTATCGGTGCGGTGAAAAACACCTCTGCGGACGTTTCGCCCGCTGCGCTCAAAGGCAAGGTAATCGGCGCGCAGGCCTCGACCATCCACATGAATTTTCTGGAGAAATATTACAAGGATTCCACCCTGAAGGGTTATCCGACGCAGGAGGAGGCCAATCAGGACCTGGCCAACGGGCGCCTCGACTACGTGATTGCCGACAAGGTGGCGCTGCTCGATTTCATCAATGACAAGGGCAAGGCCTGCTGCAAGCTGGTGGCCGACGTCAAGCGTGATCCGGTGATCCACGGCGACGGCGTGGCAATGGCCCTGCGCAAGGAGGATGGCGATCTGAAAGCCCTGCTGAACAAAGCGATTGACGAATCGATGGCCGATGGATCTTTCAAGAAAATCGCGGCCAAATATTTCCCGTTTGACATCATGTAGGACATTGCCGGGAGCGCGGACTTCCAGTCCGCTCTTGCCGCTGGCACCGTATAGCCAAGATGGCACCGGTGTAGCGCGGGCAAGGCGCGGAGGGCGCGTCACCGCTCCCGGATTGCCGGAGTCGATGTGGACCATTACCTCACCCTCATCTCCTTCGCGGACGGCGGCTGGGGCTGGCTGCTGCTGAAAGGCGCGGCCCTGACCCTGTCGCTGGCTGTGGCTACGCTGCCCTTCGGTCTGGTGCTGGGGCTGATATTGGCCGTAGCCCAGCGCTCCGGCGGGCGGGCGCTGAAAACGCTGGCGACGTTGTTCACCACCTTGTTTCGCGGCCTGCCGGAATTGCTGACGCTGTATCTGGTCTATTTTGGCCTGCAAACGGGCCTGCAGAAAGGCTGGAAGGCGCTGGACCTGCCGGGGAATTTTGACATCCCGCCGTTCGTGGCCGGGATGATGGCCCTCGGCCTTGTCATTGCTGCTTTCTCCAGCGAAGTCTGGACTGGCGCGCTCCATTCGGTCGGCACCGGGCAGGGCGAGGCGGCACGCTCGCTTGGCCTTACCGCCCGGCAAAGCTTCCGGCTGGTGCTGCTCCCGCAGGTTTTCCGGGTGGCGCTGCCGGGCATTGGCAATAACTGGATGGTTTTGCTGAAGGACACCTCGCTGGTTTCCGTCATCACCTTGCCCGAACTGATGTTCGTCACCTCGCGCGCCAATGTGGTGACCAAGGAGGCTTTCCTGTTCTTTGGCCTTGCCAGCCTGATTTATCTGGTATTTTCGCTGCTCTCAATGGCCGGGCTGGATCGGCTGGAGGCCCGCGCCAATCGCGGCTTCGGGCGGCGCTGATGGAGCTGCTGCGCTCCTGGCTGGGGATGCTGGTCGATCTTGATCTGTTTGACCGTTATGGCTGGCGTCTGGTGCAGGGGCTGGGGCTGACGCTGCAGCTGGTCGCCATTTCCGTCCTCATCGGCTTCGGGCTGGGGCTGGCGGTGGCCCATGCCCGGCTGTCCCGCAACCGGCTGCTGTCGGGCACAGCCTATGCCTACACCACCTTTTTTCGCGGCACGCCGCTGTTGTGCCAGCTGTACCTGGTTTATTACGGCTTTGGCACCTTGCTGCCCGGCTGGCGCGAGAGCCTGGAGAATGCGGGATTGTGGCCGTGGTTTCGCGATGCCTATGTCTGGGTGCTCTTCACCTTCACCCTCAATACAGCGGCCTACCAGGCCGAGGCGATGCGCGGGGCGATTCAGGCGGTGCCGGGGGGCCAGGTCGAGGCGGCGCAGGCTCTGGGTCTGCACCGCTGGCGCATCCTGCGCACCATCGTCTGGCCGCAGGCGCTGCTGGTCGCGCTGCGCCCGCTGGGCAATGAGCTGGTTATCATGATCAAGGCCAGTTCCGTCGCCTCGCTGGCGACCCTCTATGACCTGATGGGCCAGACGCGGTTTGTCTTTGCCCGGACCTTTGATTTGATGGTCTATGTCTATGCCGCCATTCTCTACCTCGTCATGGTCGAGACCATCCGGCGGCTGTGGAATTATATGGAACAGCGGCTGATGGCGCACCGGGCCGGGCGGTGACGTGCCGTTACATACCCCATTCACGCGCCGTTCAGCCTGCGTGCAGCAATTTCTGCGACACCTCCGATATGCGGGGCCGGGCGGGCGAAGGCTCGCCGAAACAGGGAGATCTGACCATGTCCAACCTAATGTCCGCCACCCGCCGCTCCATTCTGGCCGGGGGTGCCGCCATCGCCGCCGTGCCGCTGCTGGCCGTTGTGCCCGCTTTTGCCGCGGCCACTTCTGCACCGGCCAATACCAGTGCCATCGGCATTTTATGGGCGCAGGCCGAGACGGCCCGGCTGGAGCTGGCCGTCTATGCCTCGCAGATCAGGGCAGCCCATATCCGCACCGGCCTGCCCGGCTGGATGCATGTGGCCGGCCGCGCCAACGAACTGGGCAACCGCCGCTATGACCTCCTGGTGGCCATGCTTAAATGCGAAGCCACCACCAAGGACGACCTCGCCATCCTCGCCAAGGTGACGGTGGATGATGACATGGTGCACGGCCCAAAGCAGTGGGCGCATGGCCGGTTTGACGTGGCGGCGATGGGGTATCATTCGCGGGCTGCGTAACGGAAAAAACGGATGCGCGCTGCCGGGGCAGTGCGCATCCGCTGACATGACGAATAATTTTATGAGTATTTCAAGCGCAGCCAAAAAGTTGCAAAATTGCAACAATGTGTCTGCACCTGCCATATAAACGGCAAATTCATTCGACATAATTTATCATGGTGATAAGATTGAGACTGAGGGATATATGACCGATGGAGCAACCGTGGAAGGGTGCAAATGCGGCCGATAAAATCAGGCATATCGGTCGTGGTGCCAAGCTTGATCTGTCTTATTCCATCCATTTCAAGGAACGATTGAGTGAGCGCGATCTGACGATGGCAGATGTGCTGTATTTGCTCAAAAACGGCTTTGTATATGACGCAGCGGAACCAGCGACCCAGCCCGGCTTGTTCAAATACAAAATGAACCAGAACCCCCAATTCAGGGAACCGGATTGTTCGCCTCGTCGTTATCCCGGATGCAAAAAAGGGCTGGATCAAAATCATTACCATCATGTGGGCGGATGAATGAACTCGCCCCTGGCGGCAAAGCGTTCCTGGAGAGTCGAATGAAGAATTATCGTTATACTGAAAGCGGCCTCGACAATGTGATCATCCGGGGGATTGACTTCCTCATGGATGATGCTGGCGAACAAATTGTAACAATCCGCAATGTTGCTGGCCTCCACCGCGCAATTGCGACTGCCATTGTTCAAAAAACCGTAAGCATGACCGGCAAGGAATTGCGCTTCCTGCGTGGCGAAATGGGCATGACGCAGGCCGAACTGGCCGTTGTGGTGCACCGCGAACCTCTGGCTATCAGCCGCTGGGAACGGGGTGAGGTCAGTGACATTGACATGAATGCTGAAACCCTCATCCGGTTGCTGGCGCGGGATACCCTGCGTCTGCCGATCTCAGCAGAAGTGAAGGAAATGTCGGGCTGGGCAGTGCCATCAGCCGCGACACCTGCGCTGGAAATAGACGGGTCCAATCCCGAGGAATATCACCCTGTCGCGGCATAGTTGAAAAGAAATGCGCCCGGAGATTCCGGGCGCATGCTGACTAGCGATAGTTCGGTTTGATGCCTGGCCTGCCCTCAATACCTGTACGTATCCGGCTTGAACGGCCCCGCCTGCGGCAGGCCCAGATACGTCGCCTGAGCATCCGAGAGCTTCGTCAGCTTGACGCCAATCTTCTCCAGATGCAGCGAGGCCACCTTTTCATCGAGGTGCTTGGGCAGCACAT
>JAYVYA010000267.1:0-2619 GCA_043784745.1 Hyphomicrobiales bacterium | reverse complement strand
TCAGCCTGGAGGTGGCGCTGCTGTCATCCGTGCTGGCCACCGTGCTGGGCACGCTGGCGGCGCTGGCATTGGCGCGCTTTGGCCCGTTCGGCAGCCGCAGCCTGTTTGCGCTGCTGGTCTATGCCCCGCTGGTGATGCCGGAGATTATCATGGGCCTGTCGCTTCTACTGCTGTTTGTGGCGCTGGACATGGAGCGCGGCCTGCTGACGCTGGTGCTGGCCCATACCACGCTGACCACCTGTTTTGTCACCATCATCGTCCATGCCCGGCTGGTGACGCTGGACCGGACGCTGGAAGAGGCGGCAACCGATCTGGGCGCTGGCCCCGCCACCCTGTTTGCCACCATCATCCTGCCGCTGATTGCCCCCTCCGTGCTGGCAGGCTTCCTGCTGGCCTTCACCGTGTCGATGGATGATGTGGTAATTTCCAGCTTTGTCTCCGGCCCCGGGGCAACCACCTTGCCGATGCGGATTTATGCGCAGGTGCGCCTCGGTGTCAGCCCGGAAATCAACGCCGTCTCAACCTTGATGCTGGTCGCCGGCGGTTTCAGTCTGGGACTTGCCGCTGTGGTCAGCCGGAAGCAGGTATAGGATCATCTACTCACCCGCCGCAGGTGCCAGACTACGAAAGTCTGGCGTAAAAACCGGGCTGCTCCATGGGCCGGAAAGTTCAAACGGCAATTTTGGTCCGTCCTGCCGGGGGGAACCATCCGCTTCTGGCTGGCTGGCGAGGCCTTTGAGTGCCAGCTGGCCATTGGCCAAAGCCGCGCTCCCGCTCAGGTCCAGCCGCAGCGCCGGGCCGGTCAAGGCGGTATTCTCCAGCGTCGCCACGCCATTTTGCAGCACCAGCGCGAGGTTACCCCGCTCAAAACCGCTGGTCCCTTCACGCAGGCTCGCCAGCGCGGGCCAGGATTTTTTCTCGATCCGGCGCAGCGCCTGGGCAAAATCAATGCCGTCAAAGGAGCCATTGGCCAGGCTGGCCTGCACACGGCCTTGTGCATTATGGATCAGCATGACTGGCGAAATCCCGCGCCCGGCCAGCACCAGCGACAGGTCCGCCTGTCCCGTCAGCTTCCGCGCGCAGCTGGTGCTGGCGCAGATTTGGGCGAGGTCCAGATGGCTGCCCTCGCCTTCCAGTCCCGCTGTCAATTCATCACCGGTTCGGAACAGGCTGGCATGGCCCTTGACGGTGCCGCCGAAAATCCGGGCTTCCGCCAGTTCCATATCCAGCTGGCCGCGCTGGCTGCGAATGGCCAGCGCCGCGTCCTCGGCGTGGAAAGGCCCGGTTGTCAGCCGGGCGGCGGAAACCCGCAAGTCAAGCTGGAGGCCGGGCTGAAAGGCGAGGTCCAGGGCCTGGCTGCGCCAATGCCCGTCCGGGCCGGTCGTGGCCCGGAGCCAGTTAAGCAAGGGCGACACCTGCCACAGGTCTGTCGCCAGCGTGCCGGACAGACCCCGCGCGCCATTTTCGTCCCGAAAACTCAGTGCGCCGTCAAAATCACTGCCCAGAAAACTCAGCTGCAGGCCGGTGACGGCAATATCGCGCAGGCTTGCGGCCAGATAGCCGCTGACCGCGAACGGGTCCTCGGCGGGCTTGAGGCTGGCATTGAGGCCCGCGAGGCGCAGCACCGGGCTCAGGGCCGGCATTTCTGCCTGCAGTTTGCCGTCAAATCGCGCCGCCGGACCACCGTGCGCATTGCCCCGCAGCGACAGCCGCGCTTGCGCGACCCGCAGGGTCACCGTCAGCGCCGATTGTTCGCCGCGCAGGAGTTGGGCCGGCGTGCCCAGCCATAAAGCCAGATTAATCCGCGCTTCGCGCCAGCGCCCGCGCCCGTTGATTGCCAGCGGGCTGCCAATATGGGGCCAGTCAAACCGTATGTCGACGTCCTCCAGCACCACATCCAGGGCACGGCGCGCGCTGGTCAGCCGCACCATTCCCCCCGTCATGGCAAACAGGCCAAGGGAATCGCCATCGCTGCCTCCAGCGCCGGGGCGGGCGGGTTCCACCAGCTGGCGCAGACGGCTCGTGCCCTCAAGGATATCGCGGTCGAGGTCCACCACAATCTGGGGCTTTACCAGTTCAATCCGGTCAAATTCAATCTTGCCGGCCAAAAGCGCCAGCAAACGCAGATTGCCCTTCAGCGTTGCACCGCCCGCAGCGATTCGCACCGCGCTGGCGGAATCGGCGATGGACATATTCTCGACCACTATTTGCGGCCGGGGCAGCAGACGAAAATGCACCGGGCCATGAGCAATGGCCTGCAGGCCGGTCAGCCGCGCGATTTGCGCCGTCAGCTGCGCCTCCAGACCGGGCGGGTGCCACAGCAGGGTGGCGAGGGCAACCAGCAATCCCGGCGGGAGGAGAATTGCGGCCAGCCATTTGAGCGATTTTCGCATATTTTCCCGTGGTCTGGCGCGGTTACACCGTCGCTGCCCGGTTTATAGCCCCGGATCGCGGCAAGGGAAAGCCGCAACACTCTCGTCAAATCGTCCCTTGCCCGCTCTTGTGAGCCGCGCCCGCACGTGCTAGCCAGCACAGCATGAGACGGGGTATAGCGCAGCCTGGTAGCGCGGAAGTTTTGGGTACTTCAGGTCGTTGGTTCGAATCCAGCTGCCCCGACCA
>JAYVYA010000266.1:0-4288 GCA_043784745.1 Hyphomicrobiales bacterium | reverse complement strand
TGAGTCCAAATCTGCCAGCGCCATCATCCTGGCCATTGACAGTCCCGGCGGCACCACCACCGGGTCGGACCTTGTTTATCAGGAAATCCGCCGCGCTGCCGCCAAAAAGCCAGTCATTGCCGTCGTTGGCACGCTGGCGGCCTCGGGTGCCTATATTGCCGCGCTGGGGTCCGACCGGATTGTTGCCAACGGCAATTCGCTGGTCGGCTCCATCGGTGTGCTGTTCCAGTTTCCCAATGTGTCGAAATTGCTCGATAGCGTCGGGGTCAAGATGGAGGAAATCAAATCTTCGCCGCTAAAAGCTTCGCCCAATGGCTTTGAACCCACCAGCGAGCCCGCCCGCGCCGCGCTGGCGGCCCTGGTGGCAGACAGTTTCGCCTGGTTCAAGGCTCTGGTGCAGGACCGGCGCCAGATGAGCGATGCCGAACTTGCATCCGTGGCCGACGGGCGTGTCTTTACCGCCCGGATGGGGCTTCCGCTCAAGCTGGTGGACCAGCTGGGTGGCGAAAGGGAAGCGGTGCTGTGGCTGGAAACAGAAAAAGGCATCAAAAAGGGCCTGCCCGTCACCACCCACAAGCCGGAGCGCGGCTTTGACAATCTCGGTCTGTTCAGTTCTGTGGCCAATCTTGCTGAATTTGCGGGATTATCCCGTATCGCGGGCGTTTTGCGGCGCGGGCAGGCAGAATCAGACGCCGCTGCGCTTGACGGTCTGGTATCTATTTGGCAAGGTGGCAAAAATTAATCTTAAGTCGTTGTTTTTTGGGATCACTTGCATTTGAAGGCAAAAAGGGGTGGGGAACGGTGATCAAATCAGAGCTGGTGCAAAGAATAGCGGATCGTAATCCGCACCTCTATCTGCGTGACGTCGAAAATATCGTCAATGCCATTCTTGACGAAGTCACGGCTGCCCTTTCGAGAGGCGACCGGGTCGAGCTGCGCGGCTTTGGGGCATTTTCCGTCAAGCAACGCCTGGCCCGGGCCGGGCGCAATCCGCGCACGGGCGAGCATGTGGATGTGGACCAGAAGGTTGTGCCCTTCTTCAAGACCGGCAAGGAAATGCGCGAGCGCCTGAATGCGGGCAGCCCGGCGGCTAGTCCCATAAAGGCGGCGATCCGCCGGTGAGGTCTTAAATGAAATCCGCTCTCCGGCTGTTTATATTCATCATCATTGGCTTGCCGATGATCGCTTTCGCTATTGCCAACCGCCACAGCGTCGAGATTGGTCTGGATCCGTTTGCCAGCGGGCCGACGGAAAATGCGCTGAAATTGCCGCTGTTTCTCGTCGCCTTTGCCGCGCTGGTGCTCGGCGTGTTTCTGGGCGGCATTGCCGCGTGGCTGGGCCAGGGCAAGCACCGCAAGGCCGCCCGTCTGGCCAAGGCTGATCTGGCCCGGCTGCGCGCCGGGACCGCCGACAATGCCAGCCCGGCCAATGACCGCTGAGCCAGCGCGGCTGAACCCTTGCCGGAGGGCGGCATGAAGCTGGTGGACCACGCGCAACTGGACTGGCTGCTGGATTTTCCGGCGCTGGTGGAGGCGCTTTCGGTCGCTTTCACGGGTCAGCTGGTGGCCCCGCCCCGCCACCATCATCGCATTGGCCTGGACGGTCCCGATGGCGCCACCCACCTGCTGATGCCGGCGTGGAGCGCGAATGCGCCGGGCAAGGGCTCGTTTCTGGGCACCAAAATCGTCAATGTTTTCCCTTCGAACGGCCGGCTGGGCCTGCCCGCCGTGCTCGGCCAATATCTGCTGCAATCGGGCGAGACCGGCGCGCCGCTGGCGCTGATCGACGGCACCAGCCTCACCCACTGGCGCACGGCGGCCACCTCGGCGCTGGCAGCGCGCCATCTGGCCCGCGCCGGTGCCAGCCATCTGCTGATGGTCGGCTCGGGGGCCCTCGCGCCGTTTTTGATCCGCGCGCACCAGTCCGTCCGGCCCATCCGCCGGATCACCTTGTGGAATCACCGGCCTGCCGGGGCCGAAGCGCTGGCCCGGAAGCTTGACATGGCAGGCATTGACGTCGTGGCCACCGCCGGCCTGGCTGCGGCAGCAGGCGAGGCTGATATCATTTCCTGCGCCACCCTTTCCGGCCTTCCGCTGATCCGGGGCGAATGGCTGGCACCGGGTTGCCATCTCGATCTGGTCGGTGCGTTCAGTCTCGCCATGCGCGAATGCGACGACAATGCGATCATCCGCGCCCGGGTCTGCATCGACACCGCTGCCGCCCTGACGGAAGGCGGCGATGTCGCGCAAGCCATCCTCAACGGGGCCATTGGCCCGGGTCATGTGGTTGCCGACCTGGCAGCCCTGTGCGCCGGGACGGTGGCGGGGCGCACCCGAGCGGACGAGATCACCCTGTTCAAATCCATCGGCGCATCGATTGAGGATCTGGCGGCGGCGATTCTGGTTTGGCAGCGGCTGGGTGCCGGTTAGCCCGGACCGCGCACTTCCAGTGCGCTCTTGCGTGGAGGCGGAACGTGCAGAAACCGGCACAGGAGCAGCGGTGGAAAGAGGCGCACTGGAAGTGCGCGGTCCGGGTGGCGCTTGTGCTAAAAATCGCTGGCCAGGCCTTTCACTTCCCAGTCGCCGTAGCGCACTGGTTCCAGCCCGCCCCGACCATTTACCTCGGGCGGCGCCGCCTTTGCCCCCGCCTCCCGGCGCACTTGTGCCTCTGCCAGTGCCCGTGCGGCAGCGGGGGAAAGGCTTTTACCGGGCGGGCTTAAAGCCGGAACGGGCGTTTTTGCTTCCCTCATTGCATCGGCTCCTCACTTGGCTGGCGCACAGTTGGTGCGCCTTTGCCCCGCCATTCAAATGCGAACCAGGGGCACCGCACAAAAGCTGGCCGGACCATATTATTGTTGTCCAGCAAAGTGTATGGTTAGCATATGGTCCTGAATGCAGGGTTACGGCATATTGCCGCTGGCCAACTTGTCTGGTGAAACTTTTCTATGAAAACGCCTGCAATTTCAAATATTAAAACGAAAATCAAGCCCCGTCTGACCGAGGTAGAGCGCCAGGCCCAGGAACTGGCGGCGCAAAATTACCCCGGCCTGCCGGCCCGCATGGCGGCCATTGTCATCCTGTCGGAGGTCGCGGGAGCCGGACATTCGCTGGACGAGCGCTTTGGCAGCGAGCCGCCGCATGCCCGTCTGGCCGGGCTGGACCCGCGTGACCGCTCGCTGGCCCGTTCCATCGCCACGGTCGCGATGCGGCGGCTGGGCAGCATCCGCCATGCCTTGTCGCGCCTGCTGGAGCGCGGCCTGCCCAAGCAATCGGGCTTGCTGGAATGGATACTGGTGGCCGGAGCGGCGCAGATCCTGTTCCTCGATGTGCCCGATCATGCCGCCGTCGATCTCAGCGTGCGTGCGGCCCGGCTCGACCCCAAAACCCTGCCGTTTGCCGCCCTCATCAATGGCGTGCTGCGCAATCTGGCGCGGGACAAGGAAGCGGCGATCGCTGGCTGCACCGCGCTGGAACAGGATACGCCCGCCTGGCTCGCCGCCCGCTGGCGCAAAACCTATGGCGCGGAGGCGGCGGAGGCGATTGCCCGCGCGCATGGCGAGGAGCCGACGCTCGACCTCACCGTCAAATCCGATGCGCCGGGCTGGGCGTTGAAGCTTGGCGGCATTGTGCTGCCCACCGGCTCGGTGCGCCTCTCCAGCCACGCTCCCGTCAGCGAGCTGGAAGGCTATGGCGAGGGCCAATGGTGGGTGCAGGATGCGGCGGCGGCCCTGCCCGCGCGCCTGCTGAACGCCATGCCGGGCGAGCGCATCGCCGATTTCTGCGCCGCGCCGGGCGGCAAGACCTCGCAACTGGCCAGCCTCGGGGCCGATGTTGTGGCGATTGACCGCTCGGCCGAGCGGCTCAAGCGGCTCGCTGCCAATCTGGAGCGGCTCAACCTCACCGCCGAGACACAGGTAGCCGATGCCACCAGCTTCCGGGCCGCGCCGTTTGACGGCATTCTGGTGGATGCCCCCTGCACCTCCACCGGCACCATCCGCCGCCATCCCGATGTCGCCTGGACCAAACGGGCCTCAGACATCCCGGCTTTGGCGGCCTTGCAGGCCAAAATTCTCGACCATGCCGCCAGCCTGTTGCGGCCCGGCGGGCGGCTGGTCTATTGCGTCTGCTCGCTGGAGCCGGAGGAGGGTGAAATGCAAATTGCCGCTCTCTTGCGCCGCAATCCCGACATGGTCCGTTTGCCGGTCACGCCCGACGAAGTCGGCGGTCTGGCCATGTGCCTGAACGGGGCCGGCGAGTTGCGGACATTGCCAAATTTCTTGGCCCTGGGT
>JAYVYA010000265.1:0-4239 GCA_043784745.1 Hyphomicrobiales bacterium | reverse complement strand
GCGGGAAGGCTCGGTCTCGATTCCGGTCTATCTCGGCGATGCGATGCAATTGTCGGTCAATGAATGGATGACGGGGCGGGAACTGGTGATCCGCGTGCCGCCGCCGCCGGCGGGCGAGGGCGCGAGCGGCGAGCGGGACGGGCAGGGGCGCGAGCAACTGGATTTTCCCGACACGTTCTGCCGCGATCCCGGCCTGTTCGACAAGGCCATCGCCTGCATGAAGGCGGGGTCCGAGGCGGGCAAGACGCGCGGGCAGATCGAGCGCGAACTTCATCGCATCACCGAGCAGCATTATCGCGCCGACGTGACGGCCGAGCAGCAGCTCGCCATCGGCGATCTTGGCAAGACCTATGTCACCTTCGACAAGCTGCGGCTGGAGGGGCGCGACACGGTGTGGGCCTATGTCGCGCGCAACCTGTCGCGCCCGCTCGCCTATTCGGCTGCCGGGGGCTGGGCGCATGTGCTGGTCGGCAACCCGCCTTGGGTCGCCTATCGGCACATGAGCGCGCCGTTGCAGAAGCGGTTCAAGGAACTGGCCAAGGCGGAAAGGGTGTTTGCCGGCGGCAAGCTGGCGACGCAGAACGATTTGTGCGCGCTGTTCACGGTGCGCGCGGCGGGGCTTTATCTCCGGCCTGCGGGGCAGATAGCCTTCGTGCTGCCGATGGCGGTGCTGTCGCGCGGGCAGTTCCAAGGCTTGCGCTCGGGCTCCTTCAATTCCGCCCAAATCCAGTGGAGCGATGTCTGGACGATGGACGAGAGCGTCCAGCCGTTGTTTCCGGTGCCGGCCTGCGCGGTGTTCGGCAAGCGGCGGGCGACATCCAGGCCGCTGCCCGACACAGTGCGAGCCTATTCCGGCACGCTGCCGATGCGCGACGCGCCGGAGGCGGTGGCCGATGCGCGGTTGAAGGTGACGGAGGGGGTTTTGGCGCAGGTGGTGGCGCAACACTCAGGCGGGTCTATCTACAGGAAAGCTTTTCGCAACGGCGCGACGCTCTTTCCTCGAATGCTGACATTCGTCGAGCGCAAGCCTATCGGTCGTCTTGGCGGCGCGCAGAATTTTCCAGTAGTGCTTAGCCGCCGCAATAGCCAGGAAAAAGAGCCATGGAAATCGCTGCCGGGCATTGAAGGAATGGTAGATCTTGAGTTTCTTCGACCAGTTTTGCTTGGCGAGAGCATCTTGCCCTATCGCGTGTTCCAAAAATTCGAGTGCGTGATTCCGATGACTGAAAAAGGCGAGCCGATTGACGCCGATGGCGCGGCGAATCGTGGAATTACACATTTGTATGGGTGGATGAGGAAAGCCGAGAAGATTTGGACTGACAATTCCGAACCCGGCTCGATGTCTCTCATTGACCGGTGGAATTATCACGGATCATTGGCGTCACAATTTCCAATCGCTCCGCTTCGCGTTGTCTATGCTGCTTCTGGCAGCAACCCTGCCGCATGTTTGGTCCGCGACCTCAATGCGGTGACGGAACACAAACTCTACTGGTCCGCCCCCGCCAACGACGGCGAGGCGCATTACCTCGCCGCCTTGCTCAACAGCGAAACCACGCGCGCCCGCGCAGAGGCGTGGCAATCGCGCGGACAATTCGGCGCGCGGGATTTCGACAAGGTGATTTTCAACCTGCCCATTCCGCGCTTTGACGCCAAGCAAAAGCTCCACCTCGCCCTCGCCAAAGCCGCCGAACAGGCGGAAACCCTTGCCGCAACCGTGCCTCTGCCCGATGGCATTCGCTTCCAGGCGGCGCGCGGACTGGTGCGAAAAGCGTTGACGGAGGCGGGACTGGCGCAGAAAATTGACGCGCTGGTCGGCAGATTGCTGGATGACGCCCCGGCCAGCTGAAAGACAATGCCATGCTCACCCGCCGCACCGCCCTCGTTCTTCCCCTGGCCGCCCCGCTCGCCCTTGCCCCCGCGCCCGCCATCGCGGTTGCGGCGGGCGATGTCATCCGCCTGCCGCTGCAACCGGGCGTGTCGGCCACAGATGCGGCAGAATCGATGCGGCTGCGCGCCTCCAGCCTCAACATCCGGGTGCTCACGGAAATGCCGCTGTCGGCGCAGGTGGCGGCGATGTCGGGGCAAAAGCAGCGCCACATTTCGATCCACCAGTTCTGCGACCCCGCCACCGCGCAGGCACTGGTGGATGCCAACCCCGATTTTGCCGCGTGGATGCCGTGCCGGATTGCGCTGGTGGAAGATGCGCAAGCAAAATTCTGGCTGGTAATGACCAGTCTGGAGCCTTTGGTGGCGCTTGTGCCACCCGGTTTGCGGGCGCGGGCCGAAAAAGTGCGGGCGGTTCTGGCCGAAATCATGGTCGCCGGAGCGAGCGGGGATTTGTGAGTTCTGGCGCGGGCGGGCAAAATGCTGTAGAGGCAATGCACTTGAAGGAGACCCGCCATGCTCGCCCTGCGCCTGCCCAAACACATCGAGCAAAGCCTCGAAAACCTCGCCAAGAAAAAAGGCCGCACCCCCGAATATTACGCCCGCAAGGCGATTGTGGCGATGATTGAGGATGAGAAGGATATTGCTGCTGTCGAGGCGTCCCTCAGCGATAAAGGTCCGCGAATCACGTTGGATGAATACAAGAAGCTGCATCCTGAGATTTTTGAACAGCCATGACCAATATGTGGATCGTCGAACTGACCCCCGCAGCGCGCAGGCAGCTTGAAAAGCTGGACGCGGAAACCAATCGCAAAATTGCAGCCTACCTCGACGAGCGGGTTGCCGGGCCTGGCAGCCCAACGCGATTTGGCAAGGCGCTGACCGGGCCGCTCAAAGGGTTCTGGCGCTACCGGGTTGGCGACTACCGTGTTGTTGCAAGCATCGAAAATCGCCGACTTGTAGTCTATGTCGTGGATATCGACCACCGCAGCACGGTCTACCGCTGATGGTAGGTTCCGGCACCGATCACACCAAACCCAGGCTGGAAGGCGGGCCGTGCGTCATTCTGGTGCGCCCGCAACTGGCGGTCAATATCGGCATGTGCGCCCGGGCCATGGCGAATTTTGGCCTGTCCGACATGCGCATTGTCGCCCCGCGCGACGACTGGAAAACCTCCGGCCCGCACAAGAAGGGGGCGCAGGCGGCGGCCTCCGGCGCTGTGTATATTCTGGAGGGTGCCAGGCTTTTCGACAGCGTGCCAGAGGCCATTGCCGACCTTGGCTATGTCTGGGCGACCACCGCGCGGGAGCGCGGGCAGGGCAAGCCGATTCTGGCCCCGGAAGCCGCGATGGGCGAATGCTTTGCCCGGCTGGTGCGCGGCGAGAAGCACGGCATCCTGTTCGGGCCAGAACGAACCGGGCTGGAAAATGACGAGGTGACGCTGGCGGACGCCATCATCACTTTTCCCGTCAACCCCGCCTATGCCTCGCTCAATCTGGCGCAGGCGGTGCTGCTGACGGGCTATGAATGGATGCGGGCGTCCAAAGGCGTCGCGCCGCCGTTCCAGCCGGTCGAGCGCTCGCCGCCAGCTTCCCGCGAGGCGGTGCTGTCGTTTTTCGACTATCTGGAAACCGAGCTGGACAAGACCGGCTTCTTCCGCCCGCCGGGAAAACAGCCGGTGATGCGCCGCAACATGCGCAACATCTTTCATCGCATCGGCCTGACCGAGCAGGATGTGCGGACCTTGCGCGGGGCGATTGTGCGGCTGGTGGAGGGGCCAAGGGGGGTGCGGAAAAAGAAGGGCAAGGGGGAGGGCGGGCCGCAATGATGCGAATTTTTCCTTCTCCCGCCCGTTGCGGGAGAAGGTGGCGCATTTGCGTCGGATGAGGGCCTTTCCCGTGCACCATTCGACGCCTGCAATGGTCGTGCGGGCGATTGCGGCGCGGCTGGCGAGGGAGTAAAGGGCGGCATGAAACCGGCCTCTCCCAAAATCCTCGTGTTCGATTCCGGCCTCGGCGGGCTGACGGTGCTGGCGGAAATCTTGGCGCTGCGGCCCGATGCCCTCTGCACTTACGCCGCCGATGATGCGGTGTTTCCATATGGCCGGCTGGAAGAGGCGGAACTGGTTGCGCGGCTAGAGGAGGTGATGGCGGCGTTGATCCCGCGCTGCCTGCCCGATATTGTGGTGATTGCCTGCCACACCGCCTCGACGCTGGTGCTGCCCGGTTTGCGCGCGGCTTACCCGGCGCTGCCGTTTGTGGGCACCGTGCCGGCAATCAAGCCCGGCGCAGAGGCCAGCCGCTCGGGCCTGGTCTCGGTGCTGGCGACGCCGGGGACGGTGGCGCGCGATTATAC
>JAYVYA010000264.1:0-4464 GCA_043784745.1 Hyphomicrobiales bacterium | reverse complement strand
AGGCGGTGAATCGAGCCAGCGGCCTGCGCCGCCGTGGGGGCATATTGCGTCACATAGGTCAGCGCATAGCCCATTTCGAGGAACACTTCCTCAAACCCGACCAGCGTGCCAATCGTAATTTTCCCCGTATAGGCCCAATAGGCCCCCAGCGCGAACACGCCGATATGCAGGAGATAAATGCCGGTATGGGCCGAGCGCTCAACCAGGGCGCTGGCGAAATTGAACTGGAATGCGGTTTTCAGCCAGCCATTGTTCAGCGCGCCAAACCCCGAAGCCGAGCGGCGCTGCAGGCCAAAGGCCTTGATGATGGTTTGCGCGGCGACATTTTCCTGCACCGCGCTCAGCAGCACACCCTCCTGCCCGCGCTTGACATAGCTTAGCCCAAACGCCTTTTTGGCAAATATGCGCGGCACAAAAAGCACCAGCGGAAACAGCAGCGCGCCAATCAGGCCGAGCCAGAAGTTAAAGTAAAACATCAGGATGGTCGAATACAGCACTTCCAGCAATGGCAGCACCAGCCATGGCACGAAATTGACCAGCACGCCCTCGACCGCCACCAGATCTCCCGAAAAGCGCGACAGCACGTCGCCAGTGCGGGCCTCGTTGAACCAGGGCAAGGGCAAGCGCTGCAACTGCTCATACAGGTTCTGGCGCACATCACGCACCACATCGGAGGCGGTGCGGGTGTACAGATAATCGCTGCCCAGCCCCAGGATTGAAGCGGCCACCGCCGCAATGGCGAGAAACACCAGAACCGAAACCACGACATCCCAATTATGGGCAATCAACCCCTTGTCGATCAGATATTGCGTCACCAGCGGAAAACTGAAATTGAACATGGTGTCGATGAACAGGATCAACCCGAGAAGGATCAGCCCGCGCCGGTAGGGCCGCAGCAGCGGCACCACAAAGCGGGCCATCTTCGCGGCTTCGCCAAGCTTGATTTCTTCCGGCTCGATCTCGTCGAGATATTCAGAAATCTCGGGATCAAGCTCTTCCGCTTCTTTCATCGCATTCTCCCGGCCATGATTCGAGACTGGAGAGCGGGCTTGCAGTCCGCCCTCCGCCCCTGTAGCGTCTAGCTAGCGGGCATCTTGGCCAGGACACCAGCCTTGATCCGGTTCTTGACGGCCTGCCTGCGAATTTCCTTGGCGGGAGCGACCGGCGCATCCGGCCGCGAATAGAAGCAGCAGCGCATCGATTCCATATCGGGATACCAGGCAACATCACCCTTATTGGCCTCGGTCTCGATTTTCCACACCTTGGCCAGCGTCTTCTGGCTGACAGCGGCTGGCCGAAAACCGTTCTTGAGGAATTGCTCCGACCATTCCCAGAGAGTCATCAGGCTCTGCACCCCTTCAAACAAATCATGCTCCTCGATCACTTCCAGGGTCATGTCGGAGGTGATGCTGCCAAAATACACGCCGACGCGGCAGACGCGGTAGAGTTCGCTGATCGCCTTGTCGAGCTTTTCAGGCGGGAGGTAGCACAGGCAAGTTTCGTAGATAAAGTCGAACGCCCCGTCCTCGAACGGCAGGTTACAGACATCGCCGAGGAAATTGCGGCGCTTCCATTTCTCCGCTGTCTGCGCATGCACCAGCGGATTGTTTTCAATGCCCCAGGCCTCGACGCCATATTCGGCAAATTGTTTCAGGGTCAGGCCCGTGGCGCTGCCCACATCAAGGATTGTATAGGGCGGCTTCCAGCCCCAGACCGCCCGGATCAGCTGCGTCGAATATTCGGCACAGAAATATTCCTCGAACGATTCCTCATAGGAACGCTCGCCGTCATATCGCTCGAAATAATCGCCGTTCAGCGGCGAGCCGTCGGCTGCCCGCTGCAGATCCGCCTGCGCCTGCGCCAGCCCCGCCTCGATCTGGAAGGCGAACTTCTTTTTCCGCAACTCGGTCTGGATCAGGTCGGTGACGAAATCAGCCGAGTCATAGGCCGCATTCAGCGTGGAATCGAAGAGGTAATCACCCACGACATACAGCCCCGGATGCAAATCGGCCGAGGGCATGTGGCGCTGGCGCAGCGGATGCACCGGGTCGCCGCCCGGCTGGCCGTTCAGGGTGCCAATCCAGCGCTGCACCTTGCCTTCGATAAACAGGCTGCGGCCATGTTCCAGCGGTTTGGGCAGGCTGTCGAGGGCGCGGGCAATCAGCTTCTCGTCGGAGAGGTTGGACAGGGCCATCGCATCATTTCCGGCCAGCAACCATCCAAGTACCCCGTAATTGCCGACTTCATGGCGCGAGCCCTCGTCGTAAATGCAGCAGCCGCCAAAGGCATCGCTCATGAAGAACGAGCCTTGCACGGCGTCGCGCCAGAAAGGCTCTTCAAACAGGATGGTGATGCGCATGTAATGGGCGGGATAATCATAATGCGCCAGATGCTTCTGCATCGCCATGCGCAGGTCGCGGCCCTCAAATTCAACGCATTCCAGCCAGTAATTGGGCAAGGCCATCACCACCATGTCGAACTCGTGCTCGGCATTGCGGCCTTTATGGCGGGTAGTCAGCTGGTATTGGCCAGCTTCCGTCTTGGCCAGCCGCGTCACCTGCGTCTCCAGATGGATCGTGCTTTTCAGGCTGGCGGCCAATCGCTTGAAAATCTGCTCGTTGCCGCCTTTGACCGAATAGGTGGTGAGGTAGTCCGGATCATCCATTAGGATGTTTTTCAGCCCGTCCAGCGCATTGGTCAGGTGCGGCTCGGTGGCAAGGTCGGAGCGCACCGCCACTTCGATATATTTGCGGGCGGTTTCATCGGGGATTTCGTCCAGCACTTGGCGAAAGGTCTTTTTCGCCCAGGGGTGGTTGTTGTCGTCGAGCCAGTGGCCCTCGTAATACAGCGAGGGCGGAAACAGGCTGGCGCAAAGGGCATGGAAATCATCCAGCGCCTGCATCGTCTTGCGGCCAAAGTGCTTCTTGATGTCCTTGTCATTGTTGAGGATGACATCGCCAAGGATCACAGCCGGCCCGGCCATGGCTACCGTTTCCAGCCCCAGCTTTGCTACCAGCGAGCGGATCGGGTCCGGCCCAAAATGCGAGTAATCATAGAGTTCGGCGACGCCGGCCTCATAGATGATTTTGGCTGTTTCAAAATGAGACGTGACAACCTTGCCGCCCACCCGTTCACTGGCTTCAAACAGCGTGCATTCACAAAGGCCCGCGCAAAAATTCTCCAGCAGATGAGCCGTAAACAAACCGCCCGGACCGCCGCCGACAATAGCTATACGCATCAGACCCCTCGCATGTGCGGCCTGCTCCATTGGGGCAGCCATCTCGTGTTTTTGCAGCGGCTATGGCCGTTGAAGCAATCTAGGCGCAGTTAAACCCCGATTGCAACGCTCTGCCTAAGCTTTTGCGCTCATTTCACACTGTGCCATTGCGCACGTGGCTGCCCGACGCAATTTCGGGGCCAGCACCGGCCGGCGCAAACGGTTCACTTGGCTTTCAGCCCGGCCTTGACTTCATCCAGCAGCAGCTTGGCCTGCCCACCCTGCATTTTGGCAATGTCGTCCTGGTATTTCAGCAGAACACCCATGGTGTCGGACACCAGCGCGGGGTCCAGCGCCACGGCGTTCAATTCGGTCAGCGCGCTGGCCCAGTCCAGCGTTTCGGCCACGCCCGGCACCTTGAACAAATCCTGCTTGCGCAGGGCCTGCACAAAAGCCACCAGTTCGGCGGTGAGTTTGGCCGGGGCCTGGGGGGCCTTGGCCGCGACTATCGCCCGCTCGCGCGCCGCATCGGGATAATCCACCCAATGGTACAGGCAGCGCCGCTTGAGCGCATCGTGGATTTCGCGGGTGCGGTTGGAGGTGAGGATGACGATGGGCGGCTCGGCGGCCTTGATGACGCCAAGTTCGGGGATGGTAATCTGGAAATCCGACAAGATTTCCAGAAGAAACGCCTCAAACGCTTCGTCCGTGCGGTCCAGTTCGTCAATCAGCAGCACCGGCGGGCCGTTGATATCCGGCTCAAGAGCCTGAAGCAGGGGACGCTTGATCAGGTGGCGGCTAGAGAAAATATCCGACTGCAGGCCCGCCCGGTCCACCG
Source organism: Hyphomicrobiales bacterium (assembly GCA_043784745.1). GTDB lineage: Bacteria > Pseudomonadota > Alphaproteobacteria > Rhizobiales > Beijerinckiaceae > JAYVYA01. The sequence continues at coordinate 409 of JAYVYA010000264.1, read as the reverse complement.
CGCCGCTGGCTTCGGCCAGCCTTATCTCCATCATCTGCCCGGCATAGTTCCACTCATAGACAGCGGAGGAGACATCCAGCCCCTCGTAGCATTGCAGCCGAATCAGTTTGCGCCCGAGCGAGGCGGCGAGCACCTTGGCAATCTCCGTCTTGCCGACGCCCGCCTCGCCCTCAAGGAATAGCGGGCGACCCATTTTGAGGGCAAGGAAAAGCACCGTCGCCAGCGACCGCTCGCCGATATAACCGGCGCCGGTGAGCAGTTTCAGGGTGGCGTCGATGGAATTGGGGAGGGAAACAGGTGCCATGAATCGCTTTGTTGAAAGGCTCACGCGCCCCGGAACGCGACCGTCCCGTTCGCCCTTTGCCGGAAACGATAACCATGCCCCAAAAACCGGAGGCGCTGCAAGAGG
>JAYVYA010000263.1:0-12707 GCA_043784745.1 Hyphomicrobiales bacterium | reverse complement strand
CGACAGCACGGCCGAGTCCTCGGGCTCCACCGCCACCACTTTCAGGTGCGGCAGGCGCGGCTTCAGCACCTGACCAACGCCGGTGATGGTGCCGCCGGTGCCCACACCAGCGACGAAATAGTCCACCTTGCCATCCGTATCATTCCAGATTTCCTCCGCCGTGGTGGCGCGGTGGATGGCGGGGTTGGCCGGGTTTTCAAACTGTTGCGGCACCACGGAGTGCAGCGTTTCAGCCAGAAGCTCGTTGGCCCTGGCGATCGCGCCTTTCATCCCCTGCGGTGCCGGGGTCAGCACCAGTTCGGCACCCAGCAGCGCCAGCATCTTGCGCCGCTCGATCGACATCGACTCCGGCATCACCAGAATCAGCCGGTAGCCGCGCGCCGCCGCCACAAAGGCCAGCGCAATGCCGGTATTGCCGGAGGTCGGCTCAATCAGCACGCTCTTGCCCGGAGTGATTTTGCACGCCGCTTCCAGCGCGTCGATCATGTTGACGCCAATGCGGTCCTTGACGCTGGAGATCGGGTTGAAAAACTCCAGCTTGGCGAGAATATTGGCTTTGACGCCCTTTTCCTTGGCCAGACGGCTCAGCTTGACGAGGGGCGTGTTGCCAATCGTGTCGGTGATTGAATTGTAGATTTTGCCGCGTCCAGGTTTTTGATCGGTAAATGACATGCTTGCCTCCTGCAAATTCAAGTTTGGCACCGGCTTCCCTCTCCCGCGAGGGGCTGGAAAAGGTTTTAATCTCATTTTTGAAAACTATGCTATTTCCGAAAAAATGTCGATAAATTATTTATATCACAAAATTAAATCGTGAAATCAGTCTCCCCTGCCCCGCCCGCCACCGGGCGGGCCCTGGCCATGGCGCACATGGCATCGACGCGGATTTCATCCAGCGCCGCCAGAAAAGCCGCTACCGCCGTTTCCACCAGCGGGCTGATCACCTCACGCACCATGGCGGGTGCCCCCTTGCCTGCGGGTTCCTCCTCCTGCATCACCGCCCGGACAATGTCACCGGCGCTGATCCGGCGGCGTTCACGGGCCAGTTCATAGCCGCCGCGCGGGCCGCGCACGCCCTTGAGAATATTGGCGCGCACCAAATCCTGCAACAGGGTTTCCAGATGGCGGGGCGGCAGGTCCAGCCGCGTCGCCAGCGCGCGCGCCGCCACCGGAGCCGGGCGGGCATGCAGCGCCACATCGACAACGGCGGCAATGGCGAGCAGGCTGTGGCGCGTCAGCATCATGCGGTTTTGGCTCCGGGAAAAGCCGTCATGCAACGCCTCCCGCTACGCCGGTCGAGCCATAGCCGCCTGCGCCCCGCGCCGTTGCCGATACTTCCGCTGCCTCCACCAGCACGGCCCGCGTCACCGGCGCAATCACCAGCTGGGCAATGCGCATGCCGCGCGAGATTTCAAAGGCCGAACGACCGTGGTTGACCAGCAGAACCGAAATTTCACCGCGATAGTCGGCATCAATCGTCCCCGGTGCATTCAGCACGGTGACTCCATGCTTCAGCGCCAGTCCGGAGCGCGGGCGCACCTGCCCCTCAAATCCTTGCGGAATCTCCAGCACCAGCCCGGTCGGCACCAGCAACCGCGCACCCGGTTCCAGCACCAGTGACGCATGGGCACCGATGGCCGCGCTGAGGTCCAGCCCGGCGGCATGTTCGGTCTGGGCGGCTGGCAGGGGCAGGCCTGCGCCGTGGGGCAAGATTTTGACGGGGATGGGTATCAAGGCAATTTCTCCGCCAGCAATTGGGCAAACCGGACGATCAGCCGCCGCGCCACTTCGCCCTTGTCCAGCATGGGCCAGCTTTCATCCCCCTCGGCCGACACCAGATGCACGCTGTTGGCCTCCCCGCCCATCACGCCCGTGCCCGCGCCGACATCATTGGCGACAATCAAATCACAGCCCTTTTTCACCAGCTTTGCCCGCGCCTGTTGCAGCAGCTTTTCGGTCTCCGCTGCAAAGCCGATCACCAGTTTCGGGCGGCCCGGGCTGCGGCGGGCAATGGTGGCAAGAATGTCGGGGTTTTCCGTCAGGTGCAGGGCGGGCGGCCCCCCGGTGCCTTTCTTGATTTTCTGGCCGCCTGCCTCAGCCACCCGCCAGTCGGCGACGGCGGCGGCGGCAATGAAAATATCGGCGGGCAGCGCCGCTTCCACCGCCGCCAGCATTTCTCGCGCTGTTTCCACCCGCACGACGCAAACGCCCGCCGGACCGGGCAGGTTGACCGGCCCGCTGACCAGGACCACTTCCGCCCCCGCCGCCCGCGCCGCAATTGCCAGCGCCTGCCCCTGCTTGCCGGACGAGCGGTTGGCAATATAGCGCACCGGGTCAATCGGTTCGTGGGTGGGGCCGGAGGTGATGACGACGCGCTTGCCGCTCAGCGGACCCTGGGCTGCGGGCCGTTCAATGCCCGCAGGCAAAGCCAGTTTGGTGTCACCCGCCAGCGCCAGTTCCGCCGCCGCCACAATCTCCATCGGCTCGCTCATCCGCCCCGGCCCATATTCACCGCAGGCCATTTCGCCTGCATTGGGTCCAATGAACAGCATCCCGTCGCCCTTCAGCTGCGCCAGATTGCGTTGGGTGGCAGGGTGCAGCCACATCCGCAGGTTCATCGCGGGGGCGGCGAGAATGCGGGTGTCCGTCGCCAACAGCAAAGTGGAGGCCAGATCATTGGCCAGCCCCTGCGCCGCCTTGGCCAGCAGGTCCGCCGTTGCCGGGGCGATGATGATGAGATCGGCCTCGCGCGACAACTCAATGTGCCCCATTTCCGCTTCGTCGGTGAGCGAAAACAGGTCATCACAGACCTTGTTGCCGGTGAGGCTGGCGACCGAAAGCGGCGTGACAAACTGCCTGCCCGCTGCCGTCAGCACCGCCTTGACGCCATAGCCGCGCTCCCGTAGCCGCCGCACCAGTTCCAGCGCCTTGTAAGCCGCAATGCCGCCGCCGATGATGAGGAGAATCCGTTTGGACATGGGTTGGCTGTGGAATGAGGAGAATTACAGAATTTGAATGGTATTAGCGTGTTTCAAGGGGGATGGAAAGGGGCGGATTGTAGAGGCGGTCGCTGACCACCTTTAAGCACACAATCTGTGGTGACAATTGCAACACATCAGGGCATTGAAGCACGCATGAACCAGCATTCTCCAAACGCAGAAGTCAACATCCACCTGCGCGCCCGCGCGCAGGACAGGAAGCTGATTGACCAGGCCGCTGAACTGGTTGGGGCCAACCGCTCGCAATTCATGCTGGCCTCAGCCTTGAAAGAGGCCAAGGGCATTTTGCTGGATCAAACAACGCTGCATGCCGATGCGCAAGCCTTCGCTAAAATCATGGACTGGATGGACAGTCCGGCCAGTGCGGTGGAGTCAACCGGGATCAAGCGGTTGATGCAAGCCAAAGCGCCGTGGTCCGGTGAGTGACGCGCAGCCCTCCTTTGATGCGCCGGCTATTTTGACGCAGGCGCATGATATCTTGGCTTTTGAGTCGGGCGAGCCGGTGCTGGATGAATGGTTGCGCACCCGTGCCCTGGCCAATGCACTGGCGGCGGCGAGCCGGACCTATGTGGTTTGCCCCGCCGGGCAATTGAGGGTGGCGGGTTACTTTTCCCTCAGCATGGGCCAGATTCTGGCCATCGAAACGCCCGGCTCCATGCGGCGCAACATGCCCAAAAACATTCCGGCGGTGGTGCTGGGCCGGCTGGCGATTGATCTGGCCTTTCAGGGCCAGGGCCTTGGTCGCGCCATGCTGGCCGATGTGGTTCGCCGCGCCCAACGCGCCAGCCGCGAAATTTCCGCCCGGCTGGTCATCGTCCACGCCATATCGCCCGCGGCTGAAGCGTTTTATTTGTATCACGGCTTTACCCGCCTGCCGGTGGAAGCCCCGGTGCTGGCGCTGGATTTGGGGAAGCTGGGGTAATTGCAACCTGCACTTGTGGTCGCCAGATGCGCTTCACCAGCGCCCGCGTCTCCGGCGAAACCCGCATCGGCTGGTGCCCCGGCATCAGCCGTCCGTTGACATGCATGATTTCAACGAGATCGGGGTAATAATCGATGTTCAGCCATTCCATGGCGGCGCGGTGGCCGATCTTGCCTTTTTCCAGCCTGGCCAGCACATCGGCCAGCGAGCAGCCTTCCAAATCGTCATTCACGGTCCAAAACTCCGTCGCAGCCAGGTTGAGCGCAATTTTTTTGTCAGTCCGGTCTTTTCAAATGGCACCATCGGCGTCTTGCGTTTCGAATTGACCTGCTCAACCAAATCCAATCCCTCAGGCAGCAGGCCTTCACGATAGAGCGTCAGCAACCAGCCTGTCGTATTGAGTAAATGCACATCTTTCAGACGTGCAATGCGCAGGTCCAGAATATCAGGGTCTTCAAACAATACGAGCGGAATAAAACCCGGCCCGGTAGTTCGCGCCAGGGCAGTGGCATATTCATCCACTGCAATCTCGCCAAGATTGCTGCCTGGCTCATGCGGGTTGCGGGCGCGACGCACCTGATAGCCAGCGCCAACATTGGTTTCGATGATTTCAATCTGGTTGTGAATTTGCTGGAGGGCACGTTTCATCGTTCCTTCCGGATCATTTCCCGGTTTGGTGACCTCAAAATAAACCTGATCAACTATTCTGACCGGCACGCCAAAACTGCCAAGAAGGTCCATTCGACCGATTCCTGCCAGCGTAAACAGCGGACTTGCGTCAGGCAGGATAACAGCGACGTCTACGATTTTTCGGTTCATCTCGGTTACCCGGTGCGGGTGCAAACTTGGCACCATTTCAGTATATGGCCTAAATTGCAGCCAGTCTCCCCTCCGCCAGCCCCACCCAATATTCCATGCCCCGCGCAATGATCGCATCGTTAAAATCAAACGCCGGGTGGTGCAGGCCGGCGCTGTTGCCATTGCCGATGAAGATGAAGCAGCCGGGGCGGGCTTCCAGCATGTAGGAAAAGTCTTCCGCGCCCATTTCCGGGGCGGCGGCGGCGTTTACGGCTTGCGCTCCCGCCACCCTCGCGGCCACAGCGGCGGCAAAGGCGGTTTGCTCCTTGTGGTTCACCGTCACGGGATAGCCCCGCATGTAGTCCACTCGCGCCGTGCCGCCATGCAGGTTGGCAATTCCTTCGGCAATCACCGTCAATCGCGCCTGCGCCATGGCGCGCATCGCCGCAGTTAGCGTGCGCACCGTGCCTGCCAGTTGGGCGCTTTGCGGGATGATGTTGAAGGCCGATCCCGCATCAAACCGCGTCACCGAGACCACGCAGGCCTCCAGCGGATCGGCGCAGCGCGAGACGATGGTTTGCAGCGCGGTGACGATGGCGGCACCAATCATCACCGGGTCCACACATTCATGCGGTTTGGCGGCGTGGCCGCCGCGCCCCTCCACGACAATGTCAAACCGGTCGGCAGCGGCCATGATTGGGCCGGGCCGCAGAGCAAAATGCCCGGCGGCCAGCCCCGGCAGGTTGTGCATGCCAAACACTTCCTCAATGCCAAAGCGCTCGATCAAGCCATCGTCCAGCATGGCTTTGGCCCCCGCGCCGCCCTCTTCTGCCGGCTGGAATACCAGCGCCACGCGGCCATCAAAGGCGCGGGTTTGGCTGAGGTGCTGCGCCGCGCCCAGCAGCATGGCGGTGTGGCCATCATGCCCGCAGGCGTGCATTTTGCCGGGCACCAGCGATTGCCAGGCGGCCCCGGTGGCCTCCGTGACCGGGAGCGCATCCATGTCGGCGCGCAGGCCAATCGTGCGCGGCGACGATCCCTTGCGCCCCTGGATCAGCCCGACAACACCGGTGCAGCCCAGCCCCGTCACCACCTCGTCGCAGCCAAAGGCGGTTAGCTTTTCCGCAACGAAACCGGCAGTGCGGTGCACATCATACATCAGCTCGGGGTGCTGGTGCAGCTCGCGCCGCCAGTGCGTCGCCTCCAGGGCTTCTGCGGCAAAGCGTGATGGCATCTGTTGCTCTCTTCCTTACGCCTGCTGTGCATTCGCGGCCCGCACCCGCACCGGTTCAAATTGCGGGCGGCGGGAGAGATACTGGCCGCGCTGCACATGGACGCAGCCAATGCCTATAATGCCCGCCATCGTCACCCACCACAATTGCGACAGGGAGAAGCCGAGCACGGCAATCACCAGAAAACTCGCCAGCCCGGCAATCAGGAAAGGTGCCAGCACCGCGCCCTGCCGGGCACAGGCGAGAAACGCCTGATAGACCAGCACCGCCGCTGCCAGCGCGCCCAGTGCGCCCAGCTCAAACCACACCTCATACAGCAACCCGTCCGGCGCGCGGGCAGGGATGAAACCGGCAACAACGCCGCGCGTCGCGCTGTCAATGCCATGCCCGGTCAGCAGCCGCGCCTTGTCGGTCTGCACAATATCCGCCCAGACCCGGATGCTGGCAGCGGCATCGCCGAAGAAGCCGCTGGCGTCAGGCTGCCCGCGCGGCAGCACCAGCGCAATCAGCACCGGCAGCAGCGGTGCCAGCAAGAGCAGCAAGACAAAAAATACCCCGAGCGCCGTGGCGGTGCGGACGGGATAGCTGACGGCAATGGCAAACACCAGCGCCCCGGCAATCAGTGCCAGCAGGCCGGGCGCGGACCACACGGCAATCGAGGCCAGCGCCGCCAGGATCGCCAGCGCCCCCGCCGCATTCCAGCGGCCGCGCAGCGCCAGCGCCCCCAGGGCGGGCCACAGCAGCACCGTCAGGCCGAGCATGCCGCGTTCCAGCGTTGAGTTTTCCCCGTCCTGCGCCAGCGTCAGCAGGGCCGGCCCTGCCAGCGCCACGACAATGGCGGTAATGGCGGCAAGCGCCGCACCGACGGGCCAAAGATACATGTTGGACACCCGGGTGCGCTCCGGCATGAAGGCGCAGACGGACACGGCCAGCGCCAGCGTGCCCGCCTCCTTGGCAAAACGCGCGCCGGCCTCGGGGCGGAACGGGGCCCAGGCGAAGCTGAGGCTGGCCCACGCCAGCAGAAACAGGGCGGCAGCGGCCAGCGGCGACATCAACGCTTCGCGCAGCCGCAACAGCGCCTCGCTGCGGCTGTCAAGCAGCGCGGCAATCAGGACCAGCGCTGCACCCACAGGCATCAGCACGAACATAACGCGGCGGGTGCCCATGGCAAAAGCTGGCACGGCAATGCCCAGCAAAGCCAAGCCGATCCGGCACAAAAGCGCTGCCGCCTCAGCGGCGGGAGAAGTATGCGGTCGGGCGGGCGGAGCGGACATCGGCGACCAGTTGCGGGCGGGCGCGCACCATAGCTGCCCGGCACCAAACCACAGCCTACTATGATGCAGCGCAGCAATCTGTTGTATTATCGCAACGCCTGCCACGAATCGGCACGGTCGGCTCGTCAATCCTCCGGCTGTTTGTTGCGGCGCAGGGTTTTGATGGTGCCGCGCCGGCTCTTTTCATCCACCCGCCGGACTTTGGAGGCCAGGGTCGGACGCGTCGGGCGGCGCAGTTTGGGGGCGATGGCGGCGCGGGCAATCAAATCCACCAGCCGCCCGATGGCATCGGCCTTGTTGCGCTCCTGGGTGCGGAACCGGTCGGCGAAAATCACGATCACGCCGTCCTTGGTCATCCGCTGCCCGGCAAGTTTCGTCAGCCGCTCCAGCACGGCGGGCATCAGGCGCGGGTTTTGCGCCGCGTCAAAGCGCAATTGCACGGCGGTGGAGAGCTTGTTGACATTCTGTCCGCCCGGCCCCGAAGCGCGCACGAAGGTCAACGAAATCTCGTCCTCGTCAAGGCTGATATGGTCATTGATTTTGATCATGGTGGCAGGTCTTTAACGCAATGGTGCCAAAATTTCGTGACCATTCTGCACATTGCTTTCCCAAACCTGCAAGACTAGATCATCGCCATGCGAAATTATGCCAATCCGACGCTTTTTCTGCAAACCTCGGCCCGTCTTGTGCCGTGGCTGGGCGGACTGACGCTGGTTCTCCTCGCCCTTGGCCTGACCCTGGCTGCGACGGCCCCGCCCGATTACCAGCAGGGCGAGATGGTCAAGATCATGTATATCCACGTGCCCGCCGCCTGGCTGTCAATGTTCATCTACGGCACGATGACGCTGGCGGCTCTGGGCACTCTGGTTTGGCGCCACCCGCTGGCCGATGCAGCGCAGAAGGCGGCGGCACCGCTGGGGGCTGGATTCACCTTCGTGTGTTTGGCCACCGGCTCGATCTGGGGCAAGCCGATGTGGGGCACGTGGTGGGTGTGGGATGCGCGGCTGACGTCGGTGCTGGTGCTGTTCCTGATCTATCTTGGCCTCATTGCCCTGTGGCGCACGCTGGAAGACCAAAGCGTGGCTGCCCGCGCTGCCGCCATCCTGACGCTGGTGGGCGTTGTCAACATCCCTGTCATCAAGTTCTCGGTGGACTGGTGGAACACGCTGCACCAGCCTGCTTCCGTGTTCCGGCTGGGCGGCCCGACCATCGCCCGCGAATTGCTCTGGCCCCTGCTAATCATGGGCATTGCCTTTACCCTGCTGTTTCTCACCCTGCATTTGATGGCGGTGCAAAACGAAATCCTGCGCCGCCGCCTGGCACGCCAGACCATGCTGGCAGTGGAAGCCAATGCCCCCGCCTTTGCTGAACAGGGAGCACCCTGATGGCCGCGCGCCATTATGAAATGATCGCGGCGGCCTATGGCATCGCCGCCTTCGTGATCTGCGGCATGTGGATTCATATTCTGGCGGACCGGCGGGAATTGCGCGCCGGGCTGGCCCACTTGCAGAAGCAAAGCGCACCGGAGGAGGACGGGGTTGACTGACACCTCCCAAACGCGGTTGCCCTGGCTCGCCTTGTTGCCCCTCGCCGGTTTTGCGGCGCTGGCCGTGCTGCTATATGTGCGGCTGGGGGCGGGCGATGCCGCGCGTATTCCCTCGCCGCTGATCAACCAGCCGGTGCCCGCTTTCGCGCTGGCCCCGGTCGCCGGCCTGCCCGCCGTGCCGGGGCTGGCGGAGGCGGATTTGCGCAAGGGCGGGGTGACGCTGGTCAATTTCTTCGCCTCGTGGTGTGTGCCCTGCCATGCCGAACACCCCGTGCTGGCAGAGCTTGCCGCCGACAAGCAACTGGCGGCGCTGGGCCTGCGCGTTGCCGGCATTGCCTACAAGGATACTGACGATAAAATCAGCGGGTTTCTGGTCAAAGAGGGCAATCCCTACGCGGCCATCGGTGCCGACCCCGCCGGGCGCACCGGCATTGATTTTGGCGTCTACGGCGTGCCCGAAACCTTTGTGGTGCGCGGCGACGGCACGATTGTCTACAAATTCACCGGCCCGATGACGCCGGAGACGCTGAAGACGGTGGTATTGCCACAGATTGCCAGAGCGATGCGGTAAACCCGGATCGCGCACTTCCAGTGCGCCCTGTCCGCCGCTTCAATCGTGCCCTGCTGCCAATACACACCGCCGCCAAAGAGCGCACTGGAAGTGCGCGGTCCGGGGCGGGCGAGGGGTCCGCCCCTATTGGACAAACACGTAAATATTCACCTCCAGCGTTGGGTCCTCCGGGCTTTTCACATCGTTGATATATTCTTCGATGAACAGGTTCTGCGCTTCCAGCCCCTTTTCGTCGAGATAGGCGGTGATCGCCTCATAGGTCGAATCGATTTCCTCATAGGCGGCGCGGTGCTGGAACTTGATGGCCTTGCCGGGAGGGCTTTTGCCGAGCCTGATTTCGGCGGTCAGCTTGTCCTTGCCCGCCGGTATCGCCTCAATCGGCACCATGGCGTCATACGTGAAATTGTCGTCGCTGGTTTCAAGGAACACGGTGATCGGGCGGCCATTGATTTTCAGGCCGGCCTTTTCCACCTCCGTCTTGATCTTGGTGATCGCCGCCGTAATCGCAGCATAGCCATCATCCCAGCTGGCTGTGCCATGGATCATCGCCACCGGGCGCGCCTCCAGCTGGATCGCTTCCGCCGATGAGGCATCACCGGAGGGTGCGGCGTCCGGAGCTGGTGCCGGGGAGGGAGGCGGAGTTGGCGCCGGGGCCGGGGCTGGCACGGGGGCCGGGACTGGCGCAGGGGCCGGGGCGGGCGCTGGTGCCGGGACTGGCGCTGGGGCCGGTGTAGCGGGGGACGGTGCCGGTGTAGCGGGGGCCGCATCGGGCGCGGGAGCCGGTGTGGTCTGCGCCAGGCCCGGCGCGTTCAGCACCAGCGCGACGCTGGCGGCCAGCATCAGGCACTTGCAGGCCTGGAATGTCCTGAATTTCATTTGCTTGGTCATCAATGGCTCCGGCGCTGGGGAACATCCCGAAAATGGCTTCACATGCAGTTTGCGCTGGTTTCTGGCTGTCTGCCAAGATGCGTTTTGCATCTGCGTGCGAAATTATGGCGGGCGCGACCATTTTGTCCTATATCAGCGACAAACCAGCTCCGGCAGACCATGATTCATCCCCTGGCAAACCACGATTACATCCGCATGAACGGCATCGGCAACGAAATCCTCGTCGTTGACTTGCGCCATTGCGCCAGTGCCATGGACGCTGCCACGGCCCGCGCCATCGGGCGTGGTGAGGGCCTGCATTTTGACCAGATGATGGTGCTGAACCCGCCGCGCAGCCCCGGCACCGAGACCTTCATAACCATCTACAACATCGATGGTTCCCTCGCTTCTGCCTGCGGCAATGGCACCCGCTGCGTGGCCTGGTGGCTGATGCGCCATGACACCCGCCGCAGCCTGACCGTGGAGACCGGAGCGGGATTGCTGCTCTGCACCCGCACCGGTGAGCTTGAATTCACCGTGGACATGGGCGAACCCCGGCTTGGCTGGGCGGATATTCCGCTGCGCGAGGCCATTGACGACACCGGCGCGGTGGACTTGCAGGTGGAAAGCGGCCCGGCGAGGGGCCTGCCCCTGCCCTCCTGTGTCAATATGGGTAATCCCCACGCCGTGTTTTTCGTCGCGGACGCCGCCGCGTGGAACCTGCGCCAGATTGGCCCGGTGCTGGAACATCACCCGATGTTCCCGCAAAAGGCCAATATTTCCCTCGCCAGCGTTTTGACGCCCGGCCACATCCTGCTGCATGTCTGGGAGCGCAGCACCGGCATCACCCGCGCCTGTGGTTCCGCCGCCTGCGCCACACTGGTGGCGGCGGCCCGCGCCGGCCTCGCCGGGCGCACGGCCCGCATCACCCTGCCCGGCGGCGACCTGACGATTGAATGGCGCGCCGACAATCATGTGCTGATGACCGGCGCGGTCGAACTGGAACGCCAAGGACGGTTTGATCCCGCCCTGTTTGAAGGCGCGATGACATGAACGCCCCGGTCGAAATCGTCAATTTCGGCTGCCGGCTGAATATTGTCGAGGCCGAGGCGATGCGCCGGGCGGCGGTGGCGGCGGGGCACGACAATCTTGTGATTGTCAACACCTGCGCCGTTACCAGCGAGGCGGTGCGGCAAGCCCGCCAGTCGATCCGCCGCATCGCCCGCGAACAGCCGGGTGCGCGCATCATCGTCACCGGCTGCGCCGTGCAGACCGAACCGGAACGCTTTGCTGAAATGCCGGAAATCACCAAACTGATCGGCAATTCAGCCAAGACAGCGCCGGAGACCTGGACCAATCTGTTCCAGACCGAGCGCGTCATGGTCAATGACATCATGAGCGTGCGCGAAACCGCCGGGCATTTTCTCGACGGGCTGGACGGGCACACACGCAGCTTTTTGCAGGTGCAGAACGGATGCGACCACCGCTGCACCTTTTGCATCATCCCGTTTGGCCGCGGCCCGTCGCGCTCCGCCGCCATGGGCGAGGTTGTGGCGCAGGCGCAAAAGCTGGTGGCCCATGGCGTGCGCGAGATTGTGCTGACCGGGGTGGACCTGACCTCGTGGGGGCAGGATTTGCCGGGCACGCCCAAACTGGGCACTTTGGTGCGCGCCCTGCTGCGTCATGTGCCGGATTTGCCGCGCCTGCGCCTGTCCTCGCTCGACTGCATCGAGGCGGATGCGGAGCTGGTGAAGGCTTTGGCCGAAGAGCCGCGCTTGATGCCGCACCTGCATCTGTCCCTTCAGGCGGGGGATGACCTGATCCTCAAGCGCATGAAGCGCCGCCACAGCCGCACTGAGGCCATCGCGTTTTGTGCCGACATGCGCCGCGCCCGCCCGGACATGGTGTTTGGGGCCGATATTATCGCCGGTTTCCCGACCGAGACGGAGGCGATGTTTCAGCAGTCCCTCGCGCTGGTGGAGGAGTGCGGTCTGACCTGGCTGCACGTGTTTCCCTATTCCCCCCGCCCCGGCACCCCCGCTGCGCGCATGCCCGCCGTGCCGGGGGATGTGGTGAAGCATCGTGCGCGGCGGTTGCGGCAAGCCGGCGAGGCGCGCGTGCACGCCCATCTGGCCCGGCAGGTCGGGCGCAGGCTGGATGTGCTGATGGAGCGCGGCGGCATCGGCCGGGCGGAGGATTTTACGCCGGTGAGGGTGCAGGGGCTCGAGGCGGGCGCGATTGTGCCGGTGCTGGTGCAAGAATTGCGCGGCGGGCAATTATATGGCGAAGCAGGATAGTAAAGGAGGTCGCTGACCGCCTTTTACGACCAGCGACCGCCCTTAGAGCGTGATGTGTTTTATCTGAATCACCCGCCACTTCCCTTCTCCCCCTGCGTTCGAGGCTGGCGCGAAGCGCCGGATGAGGGGTATGCGAAGCAGGCTAATTGATTGATCCAAGATCATATTTCGCAATTCGCACTCTGCATCATGCGCTTCGCGCTA
>JAYVYA010000262.1:0-6211 GCA_043784745.1 Hyphomicrobiales bacterium | reverse complement strand
CCCGTCGCGGGTGCCGACATGCAGAACCAGTCGGCCAACTGGCTCAACGTTCGGCGTGACAAGCCCGATTACATGATCATGTACGGCTGGGGCGCGATGAACCCGACGGCGGTGAAGGAGGCGGTGAAGGCCAATTACCCGATGGACCATTTTATCTCAATCTGGTGGCCGGGCGAGGACGATGCGCGGACGGGCGGCGAGGGCGCCAAGGGCTTCAAAATGCTGAACTGGCATGCCGTCGGCGGCAAATTCCCGGCCATTGCCGACATCCAGAAATTTGTGGTCGACAAGGGCAAAAGCCTGTCGCCCAAGGACAAGGTCGGCACGCAGCTCTATAATCGCGGCGTCTACAATGCCATGCTGATCGCCGAGGGCATCCGCAACGGCCAAAAACTTTCGGGCAAAAAGCTGGTGACGGGCGAGGATGTGCGGCGCGGGCTGGAAAACATCAACCTCGATGCGGCGCGGCTGAAAGAGCTGGGCATGGAGGGTTTTACCGGCCCGATCAAGCTGACCTGCACCGACCACAACGGCCACCGCCCGACCTTTGTGCAGCAATGGGATGGCAACGGGTTTGTGAAAGTGTCGGAGTTGATCGAGCCGCTGAGCGACAAGGTGCAGCCGTTGCTGGAAGCCGATGCCAAGGCTTACGCGGAGAAGAACGCGCCGTGGCCGGTGCGGACGGAGGTTTGTGACAAACAGTCTTGATAGTGGCGCGGGGGTGCCGAAATTCGGCGCTCCCGTCAGCTCCTGAAATTCCTTGCGGAAAAATATTGATTCTGTATCACGCCCGGAAAATCACCGCCACCTTGGCCAGCACTTCGGCGACAATCTCATCTCCCAATGTTTCGATCCAGCGCCCGCCGCGCACCGCAATATCCAGCACGCGCGGCTGGTCACAGCGGACAATTCCGGTGGTTTTGCCGCCGGACAATTCAACCGACAAGCCAATCCGCCGCGCGAACTGGCCGCCGGTGGTGACAGGCAGCACCACGGGCAATTTGGTCACATCGTTGAATTGCGACGGCGAGATCACCACCACAGGACGGTGGCCCTGTTGCTCGCGCCCTTCTGCCGGGTCCATCCGCACCATGTAAATATCGCCGCGCCGCATCAGATCAGTTCACCGCCAGCGGGCGGCGCGTCCACCCAGGCGCGCTCTTCCTCGGTCAGCGGCTGGGAATAGTCGGAGGCCGCCAGCAGCTCGGCAAGGCTGTATTCGCGCGATGGCCCCAACGCCTCCACCACCAGTCGCCCGCCCTCGGCCACCACATTCACCTTTTGCCCTTCGCGGATACCGGTCTGCCGGGCCAGCGCGCGGGGCAGGCGCAGGCCGAGGGAATTGCCCCATTTTGTTACCTGAACCTGCATGACGCGCTCCTTCTCGATCTCGAATTTAGATATACAATGTATATCCTGCTGGGTAAAGCTCCCCCTCCGCTTCTGACCCCTTGCCCTCACCCTGCGACCCCACTATTTCAATGGGACCTTATTATGGACGTGCCCATGTCATCCAATCTCCTAGTTGCCATCGCCATCGGTGCCGTTGCGCTTGTGCTCCTCGCCGGGCTGGTCAATATGATGCGCAATGGCAGCTCCAACCTGTCGCAAAAGCTGATGCGGTGGCGGGTCGGGCTGCAATTTCTGGCGGTGATCCTGATCCTGGCCACCCTGTATTTCCGGCATTAGGGGCGAGAAATGGTTGTTCTCAACCGCATTTACACCCGCACCGGCGATGCCGGCACCACCGCCTTGGGCGATGGTGCGCGCCGTCCGAAATATGATTTGCGCATCGAGGCCTATGGCACGGTGGATGAAACCAATTCCATCCTCGGTCTTGTCCGCCTCCACACCAGCGCCCAGCCCGGTGTCGATGCCATGCTGGCCCGCATCCAGAATGACCTGTTTGATCTGGGCGCTGACCTCTGCACCCCCGACTCAGGTGCCAGGCTGGACTATCAGCCTTTGCGCATCATCCAGCCCCAGGTCGACCGGCTGGAGCACGAGATTGACGAATTGAATGCGGATTTGCCGCCGCTGCGCTCGTTCGTTTTACCCGGCGGCACGCCCGCCGCCGCCTTCCTGCACCAGGCCCGAACCGTTTCGCGCCGGGCGGAGCGGCTGATGGTGCAACTGGCAGCACAACCGGGCGAAAAAGTCGGCGATCCCGCGCTAAAATATATCAACCGGCTGTCCGATTTCCTGTTCGTCGCCTCGCGCTGGATCAATGCCAGGGGCGCGGGCGATGTGCTTTGGGTGCCCGGCAAGAACCGTAGGGAAACCATGCCCCCCCCAGCCTGATTTATTCATATCGTTCAAAGGATACAGTCTCGCCGTTTTTGCGATTGTTCAAGAAAGATTGAGCGACGGACCTCAAAAATGGCAGCGAGACGTAACCGTAAAATGGTGTGCGCCGGTGCGGCACCAAACGCACATCCGCTCCGGGCCAGGCAAACCGGGCCGCTTCGGTCGTCACAACCCAGGATGGTTCGGCGTCAAGCCCGAGCATTTTTTTGGTTTGGGCAGGCAGAAGCACACCATGATGCGCCACAATCGGCTGTGAGTGTGTGACAGGAAGCGCCAGCACATGGCTCCTTCCATCTTTCTCGTGAATGGCAATGGCCAAGGCCAACGCTGGCCGGTCATAACGGGCTTCTGTCTGACCGGCCAAAAACTCGCGGTGCCAGAGATAAGCGTATCGAAATACCGCGCCCGCACGCAAAACAGCTGGAACAGGCGCTGGCATTATTCAGCGCATTCGTCGAGAATATTTCGAACGCCCGCCCGGTCGAATTCACCCGCAGCCAACGCCTCAATCTGGTCCAAAAACTCAACCGGCGTGTCTTTTGCCAACAACACGCTTCGCTCATTGGCCAAAAACCGCTTAAATGTCTCGACCGAGAGCAAAACCGTGCGCGCGCGGCCATTGCGGGTCAACACCACGGGTTCCCGCAAGGCAGCGTCATTTACCTCCGAAAAGCGGCGTGCTGCCTCAACCGCTGTCACCTGCTTGAAACCAGCTATGGCCATCCCGTTCTCCAGACTCTAAACAATGCTCATTATACATACTCTGCGCAAATAAAATACAGGCATTGAATACGAATCCAGTGATCGCAGATATAATTCCAGCCCCCCTGCCCAGCCATTTCGCCGCGTTGACACTCCCGCCCGTCGCGACTACCAAAAAGCCCTGAACTTGAGTTGCCAGGAGCGCGTCATGAAAATCCTCGTGCCTGTGAAACGGGTGGTTGATTACAACGTCAAAATCCGGGTCAAGCCGGACGGCACGGGCGTGGACCTGGCCAATGTCAAAATGTCGATGAACCCGTTTGACGAAATCGCGGTGGAAGAAGCGCTGCGCCTGCGCGAAGCGGGCAAGGCCAGCGAAGTCGTGGTGGTTTCCATCGGCGCGGCGCAATGTGCCGAAACCATCCGCACCGGCCTCGCCATGGGTGCGGACCGGGGCATTCTGGTCAAGGCAGAGGGCTCAGTAGAACCTCTGGCCGTCGCCAAAATCCTCGCCGCCCTTGCCAGAGCCGAAGCGCCCGGCCTGATCATTCTGGGCAAGCAGGCGATTGACGATGATTGCAACCAGACCGGCCAGATGCTCGCCGCCCTGCTCGGCTGGGGCCAGGGCACCTTTGCCTCCAAAGTCGTCATCGGCGAAGGCATTGTTGATATCACCCGCGAGGTCGATGGCGGCTCGCAAACTGTGGCACTGAAGTTGCCCGCGATTGTCACCACCGACTTGCGCCTGAACGAGCCGCGCTATGCCAGCCTGCCCAACATCATGAAGGCCAAGAAAAAGCCGATGGACGAAAAGACAGCGGCTGATCTGGGTGTGGACACCACGCCCCGCCTGAACGTGCTGAAAACCACGGAATCCGGTGGCCGCAAGGCGGGCGTAAAGGTCAAGAGTGTGGCCGAGTTGGTCCAGAAACTGCAACATGAAGCCGGGGTGATCTGAAATGTCGACGCTTTTGCTTGCCGAAGTGCACAACGGCCACCTCAACGACATGACCGCTAAGGCCCTCACCGCCGCCCTTGCGCTTGGCGCTCCGGTGGATGTGCTGGTGGCCGGCACCAATTGCGGCGAGGCGGCGGCTGCCGCCGCCAAGCTTTCCGGCATCGCCAAAGTCCGCGTCGCAGACCATGCGCTCTATGCCCATAATCTGGCCGAACCGCTGGCGGCGCTGCTGGTGCGACTGGCCCCCCGCTATTCGGCGATTGTCGCCGCTGCCAGCTCCACCAGCAAGAACGTGCTGCCCCGCGTCGCTGCGCTGCTGGATGTGATGCAAATATCCGAAATCACCAAAGTCCTCAGTGCCGACACGTTCGAGCGCCCGATCTACGCCGGCAATGCCATCCAGACCGTTCAATCGACCGACGCCAAAAAGATCATCACCATCCGCTCTGCCACTTTTCAGGCCGCCGGTTCTGGCAGCGCCAGCGTGCCGGTTGAGGCATTGGCGGCGAGCGAGGATCCGGCGCTGTCGAAGTTCCAGGCCGAGGCCTTGGCCACATCGGACCGGCCCGAACTGACCTCGGCCAAAATCATCATTTCCGGTGGCCGCGCCATGCAGAATGCCGGGAATTTCAAGACCTATATCGAGCCGGTGGCCGACAGGCTCGGCGCCGCCATGGGCGCGTCCCGCGCGGCAGTGGATGCCGGCTATGCCCCCAATGACTGGCAGGTGGGCCAGACCGGCAAGGTGGTTGCGCCCGATCTCTATATTGCTGTCGGCATTTCCGGTGCCATCCAGCACCTGGCCGGCATGAAGGATTCCAAGGTCATCGTTGCCATCAACAAGGACGAGGAAGCGCCGATCTTCCAGGTGGCAGATTACGGCCTTGTCGCCGACCTCTACACCGCCCTGCCCGAACTGGCGGCGGAATTGGCCAGGATCGGCAAGTAAACCTTGTGCCCGGCCTCACCCGCCGGGCATTTGTAAACCGGTTGAGCAATCGGCGCTGGACCTGTTGCCACATTGGACTATGATGCTGCAATGCAGCGCAAATTGGACGGGACAAGATGAACGTGGAAATTCGCAAGATCGGGATCATCGGTGCCGGGCAGATGGGCACCGGCATCGCCCAGGTTTGCGCATTGGCGGGGCTGGATGTTGCACTGAACGATGTGTCGGGCGAGCGGATCAAGGCCGGGCTTGCCACCGTCAACGGCAATCTGGCCAAGGAAATCGGCCGCGGCAAGCTGGATGAGGCGGGCCGCACCCTGGCACTCGGCCATATTAGCGAGGCCGAGACCTATGATGCACTTGGCGATTGTGATCTGGTGATTGAGGCGGCCTCGGAAAACGAGGAGATCAAGCGCAAGATTTTCACCCGCCTCTGCGCCTCGCTGAAACCCAAAGCCTTCATCGCCTCCAATACATCCTCGATATCCATCACTCGCCTCGCCTCCGTTACCGACCGCCCCGAGCGTTTCATCGGCATTCACTTTATGAACCCGGTGCCCAGAATGCAGCTGGTTGAGCTGATCCGGGGCATTGCCACCGAGGACGCGACGTTTGAATCGGCCAAGGCCTTTATCAACAAGCTCGGCAAAACCGTCACCATGTCGGAGGATTTTCCGGCCTTCATCGTCAACCGCATTCTGCTCCCGATGATCAACGAAGCGATTTACACATTGTATGAAGGCGTTGGCTCGGTGGAATCCATCGACACTGCCATGCGCCTGGGGGCCAACCACCCGATGGGCCCGCTGCAGCTGGCCGATTTCATCGGCCTCGACACCTGCCTGTCGGTGATGCAGGTGCTGCACGAGGGCCTTGCCGATTCCAAATACCGCCCCTGCCCGCTGCTGGTGAAATATGTCGAAGCCGGCTGGCTTGGGCGCAAGGCCCAGCGCGGCTTCTACGATTACCGCAGCGGCACCCCGGTGCCGACGAGATAGCCCTCCGGAACGCAACTGCGCATAAACCTTCCGCCGTCAAATCTTTCAAACCGCCACGCGCCCGCCCTTGCGGATCAACCGGCTTCGCGCCATATTCTGTGGTAACTGCCGGAGCGCGTCTCCGCAGGAGCAATTTTGAGAGGCGAACATGTCCAATTATGACCGCAACGCGCCGGGCCAGTTTGGTACCGGCCTTTCCCGTGCAGGCTCGTCCGAGCTTGATGCGGGTCTGCGCGCCTATATGCAGGGCGTTTACAATCACATGGCGATTGGTGTCGCAATCACCGGGCTGGTGGC
>JAYVYA010000261.1:0-8888 GCA_043784745.1 Hyphomicrobiales bacterium | reverse complement strand
CGGCCAGCGTCTTTGGCCCCAGAGCGCTCTTGGGCGCAGCGTAATAATACAGATTCTGGTAATCGATCTTGTCATGCTCCACGCGCGCCCAGGTCGGCTCCTGCATAGTCAGCCAACGGCGATAGGCGTCAAGTCGCCAGTCTGTCAGCCATACCGGCTCACCTTTTTTGGCGGAAATGAAACGGACAATGTCTTCGTTCAGGCCTTTGGGGGCCATATCCATCTCGAGATCGGTGGTGAAACCGTATTTGTACTCGCTGACCTCAATCGAGCGAACCTTTTCAACCGTCTCCTGGACAGCCGCCATTTTACTCTCCATCGCTCGTGCGGTTTCAAGGACCGCCGGTTGCACCATTTATCCTTACGCTGCTTTCATCCGCCGCGCACGCTGCAAAACTTTTTCCAGCGCCGCAGCGAAAGCCGCAACGTCTTCCGCCCGGCTGCACCAGCCGAAACTGGAGCGCAACGCCCCCTGCGCCAGCCCGGCCTCCACGCCCATGGCGTCCAGCACATGCGAGCGCCTGACCTTGCCGGACGAGCACGCCGAGCCTGATGACACTGCAATGCCCTCCAGATCAAGCCCTATCAACAATGTCTCCGCCGAAAGGCCCGGAATGGCAAAGGCGCTGGTGTTGGGCAGGCGCGTTGCCTGCGCGCCAAAAAACACCGCATCTGGTGCCAGCGCTGTGATGGCCAATTCCATCGCGTCCCGCCACTGGCCGAGACGGGCACCATTGTCGGCCCGGTCTGCCAGCGCCGCTTGAACCGCCGCGCCAAAACCGGCAATGGCGGCAACATTCTCGGTGCCCGCCCGCGCACCACCCTCCTGCCCGCCGCCGCGCACCAGTGCGTGACATATATGTAGGGTGTCCCGGTCATAAATCAAAGCACCCGCACCTTTCGGCCCACCAAGCTTGTGGGCGGAGACGATAAGGAAATCAGCCCCCAGCGCTGCCATCGTGCACTCCAGCTTGCCGACCGATTGCACAGCATCGCACATCACCAGTCCGCCATGGGCATGCACAAGGGCTGCGGCTTGCGATACAGGCTGGATCACGCCGGTTTCATTATTGGCGTGTTGCAGGGCCAGCATTAATCTTCGGCCGGAATGGCGTTTCAGGGCAGCGGCCAGCGCTGCCAAATCCAGCACACCCTGCCGGTCCAGTGGCAAAACCTCAACCTTGTCCGGCGCAAAGCGGTGACCCGCCAGCACGCAGGCATGTTCACCGGCGCTCAACAGCAGCCCGTCCAGCGGCTTGGTATTGCGACCGGCGGAAATTTCCGGCACCAGTGCCAGATTGGCCGCTTCGGTGCCGCCGGAGGTAAATGTCACATCCTTCGCCCGCACCCCCGCCAGCTGCGCTAATGCGGCCCGCGCCTCTTCCACCAGCGCCCGGGCGGCCCGGCCTTCATGATGGACAGAGGAGGCATTGCCGCATCCCTCCAGCGCCGCCAGCATGGCGGCGCGGGCCTGCGGGCGCAGGGGGGCGCTGGCATTATGGTCCAGATAGGTTCGCGTCACGCCCATGCAGCTCTCTGGTGCTCAACCAATAAACGGCGGGTTTACCAAAACCCTTGCATTGCGACCCCGGTGCCGTGCTAACAGGGCAATCCGCACGGGCTATGCCCGGCGCAAACCGATTTTGGTTAGAATAATTCTAACCCCATTGTGGGGCGTGGGCTATTGTCCGTCAAGGCGCAGCCGCACCCGCCCTGCCCGATCTGGAGCAAAAATGCCCGAAGTAATTTTCACCGGCCCGGCCGGGCGTCTGGAGGGGCGCTTTCACCCCTCCAAAACCCGTTCTGCGCCGATTGCCATCATCCTGCACCCGCATCCCCAGTTTGGCGGCACGATGAACAACCAGATTGTCTACAATCTTTACTACGCCTTTGCCGAGCGCGGCTTTTCCGCACTGCGCTTCAATTTTCGCGGCGTCGGGCGCAGCCAGGGCTCGTTTGACCATGGCAGTGGCGAATTGTCCGATGCGGCGGCGGCACTGGACTGGGCCCAGGCAATCAATCCGGAAGCCAAGTCCTGCTGGATTGCCGGCGTATCCTTTGGCTCGTGGATCGGCATGCAACTCTTGATGCGCCGCCCGGAGATTGAAGGCTTTATCTCCATCGCCCCGCCCGCCAACCGCTTTGATTTCTCGTTTCTGGCCCCCTGCCCCTCTTCGGGCCTGTTTGTCCATGGCGACCAGGACCGCGTGGCCCCGCTGAAGGAGGTGACCGGGCTGATCGAAAAGCTGAAGACGCAGAAGGGCATTTCGATTGAACATGCCGTGATCCCGGGCGCGAACCATTTCTTCGAAAATTGCGTGGATGAGCTGAACGCCGAAGTCGGGGCCTATCTCGACCGCCGCCTCGGCAATCCCACGCTGTTGCATGTGGCGGCCAAGGCTGAGCAGATCGAGAAGCGGTAGCCAGCCCATGTCCGCCTTCACTCCCAAATCCGGTTTCCTCGCCACCCTGATCGAGCGCGGCTTTGTGCACCAGTGCTCGGATTTCGAGGGGCTGGATGCCAGGGCAAAAGCGGGGGAACTGGCGGCCTATATCGGCTTTGACTGCACGGCCTCCTCGCTGCATGTCGGCTCTCTGGTGCAAATCATGATGCTGCATTGGCTGCAGCAGACCGGGGGCAAGCCGGTGCCTTTGATGGGCGGGGGCACAACGCGGGTGGGTGACCCTTCCGGCAAGGACGAAAGCCGCCGGATACTGACACTGGAAACGATTGAGGACAACAAGAACGGCATCAAGGCCGCCTTCTCCAGATTCCTGACATTCGGCGAAGGCAAGACCGACGCCATTATGCCCGACAATGCAGAATGGCTGGCCAAGCTGAATTACATCGATTTTTTGCGCGATGTCGGGCGGCATTTTTCCGTCAACCGGATGCTGGCGATGGATTCGGTGAAAATGCGGCTGGAGCGCAACCAGGAGCTGTCGTTTATCGAATTCAACTATATGTGCCTGCAAGCCTATGATTTTGTGGAGCTCAACAAACGCTATGGCTGCATTTTACAGATGGGCGGCTCGGACCAGTGGGGCAATATTATCACCGGCCTCGACCTCGGCCGCCGCCTCGGCACACCGCAGCTCTATGCCCTGACGACGCCTTTGCTGACGACCGCCTCGGGTGCCAAAATGGGCAAGACAGCGGCGGGAGCGGTGTGGCTGAATGCCAATATGCTGCCGGTCTATGACTATTGGCAGTTCTGGCGCAACACGGACGATGGCGATGTCGCGCGGTTTCTAAAACTGTTCACCACCCTGCCGATGGGCGAGATCGCGCGGCTGGCCGCCTTGGGCGGGGCGGAAATCAACGAGGCCAAGAAGGTGCTGGCCACGACGGCCACGGCCCTGCTGCACGGCCAGGCCGCGGCAGAACGTGCGGCGGATACGGCACGAAAAACCTTTGAGGAAGGGGTTTTGGCACCAAGCCTGCCAACGCAGGACATTCCTGCGGGCGAATTGGCCGCCGGGTTTGGCGTGCTTGCCGCCTTCGTCAAGGCCGGCCTGGTCGCCTCCACCGGGGAGGCGCGGCGTCAGATCAAGGCTGGCGGCCTGCGCATCAACGATATTGTGGTGAGTGACGAGCGCGCCATGCTGACGCCCGCAGACCTGACGCCGGAAGGCGTCGCCAAACTTTCGTTTGGCCGCAAGAAACACGTGTTGATCAAACCCGTGTGACCGGACCGCACACCCCTACCGCACGGTCGCCGGCTTCTGGAAAGAAGCCGGAATTTCACCGGACCCAAAAATCTTGCGCAGGAACCCGGGCGCAATTGCGGAAAGCGGGTTGATGTTCAGCGTCGGTCCGCTGGCCGGGCCGGAAACTCGAAAATTCACCGCAAACAGCCCCTCATGTGCCCCCCCGCCCAGCAGCAGGCCAATGACCGGAATCCGGGCGAAAATATTGTTGAGACCGTAGGCGGGCACGAACGTGCCTTTGACATCAATGAAATTCCTCGTAAAATCAACCGCGCCTTCAAGGGATGTACCAATTTGCGGGCCGTACATGATGCCGTCGCGCAGGTCGATCCGCCCGCCGGACTTGATGAAATAGACCTGCAGCTTCTGGAATTCGACAACACCGCCATCAAATTTCGTATTTGGGCTGCGTGAGGCCTCGTCCCGCACATTGGCCCCTTCATTGACCAGCTGCTTCAGCGCCGGTTCATCGCGCAGCAGAAAATCATGGATCAGCACCTGCCCGTCCGAGCGGCCATTGCCAAAATGCAGGCCCAGTGTCAGGTCGCCACCCTCCATCCGGCGGTAGAAATCGACAAAACTGAGGAAGGCACCGGCATTGTCGCTTTGCAGATTCAGCTGGCCGTCCTTGCCAAAACTTCCCGACACGGCTGCCGGACCGAATTTCCCGGCCAGCTGAAACTGGCGCACCATTCCGCCCCGGCGCACAAACCGTATATCGGCCCCCAAAAGCACCTGCCGGTTTTGTCCGGTAATCTGCGCCACCTTCAGATCGAGATCAGCATCGCCGCCGCCTTTGCTGTCGGGCGGCGGATTGAGCAATTGGCCAAGGAAAGGGCGGGCATCCAGCACATTGCCGCGCACCACCAGCTTCAGACCCTCGGGTGTTTTGGAGAGTTCTGCCCGCATGTCATCTCCAGCCGTCAGTTTTACCTGCGTGAATTTTCCGCTCGCCAGGCTGCCATCGCCGTTCAGTTCCACAGTGCCGCGCAGGGAGGCCCCGCCGCCTTCAAACACCAGCTGCTGGAGACTTGTACCGTCCTTGTCGCCCGACAGCTGGAAGCTGGCTTTCGCGGCACGCCCTGCCGGCTTGCTGAAACCGGGAAACAGGCCGTCCATGCCAGCCTTGGCAAAATCGACATCGACATTGGCCTGCGCTTGCCCGACCAAACCCAGTTTGGCGGCCACCCGCGCCGATACCGGCCCGGTCAGCGCCGGATTGCCCCAGCCGAGCCGTGTGCGGGCGGCTTCGTCGAGAATGAGATTGATAATGGCTTCTCCGGCCTCGCTGCCTGATTTTTTCAGCTCAACGGTCGCAGGCTGGCCAAACATCCGGCCCTGTCCGCTGGCCTTGACGCCGCTCTTGTCGGCGTTGAGCGTTAGCGTGGCAGCGTCGAGCTTTTCCTTGCCGACCAGCTTCTCGGCGACAAAATTGGTCAATGTGGCCGACAGGCGCACCTGCGTGTCCTCGGGCTGCGGCGGCTTGCCCAGCCGCATGTCCACTGCCAGTCGCCCATCCATCTGGCCTTTGATCATTGAAGCATCGAGCGGGAGGTTGGCAAACGGCCTCAGGCTCTCCACCGCCAGCAAGGCTGCGGTCGTCTCCAGGCTGCCGGTCAGCCGCGCATTGAGGCTGGCCGCTACCGGCTTCAGGCTGGCGTCTGCGATCACAAAGCTGCCTTCCGGCAAGTCCAGCCGGTGGCCGGGCGAGACCTCGATATAGCCCTGCCGGGCCGCGATGTTCACCTTGTGCCCGGTGATGGTGCCATTGGCTTCCAGCCCGGCAATGGCGGGCATGCCCGGCAAAAAGGTGAAGGCCCCGCCACTGACGGCCAGGGTGATATGCAGGGACCCCTCGGGCGGAGCCTGGTCATGCGCGATCAGGTCCAGGGCCGCCGCATCAAAATCCAGCGCCACATTGGCTTTTTCCAGCCGCCCGGCGACCAGATGCTGCAAAAACCAGCTGCGCGCATGCACGGCAATATTGCTCGGCCACAGCCGCACCATCGCTGGCAGCGAGGTGTTCTGGGCCTGGCCCGCCAGCGCCAGGCGCGGGGCCTCGCCGCCTTCGGCATCAATCGAAAACTCGGCATCCAGATCCGGTCCCTGAATTTTCAGGACCTCGACAGCAAGGTGCCGGCCCCCGGGCGCAAGAGTGCCGCCCGCCTCAATCCGGTCCACCAGAATGGGCTTTTCGCCAGGCCGTTCCGCCCCCACCAGCCCGCCCGGGCGGGTGGCAAGGCTAAACTTCCAGCCGTCGTCGCTGGTGGGTGGCAGAATAATGGTGCCATCGCCGGTAAAATGCGTCTCACCGGAAAAATACTGCCAGTTTTCGGCAATGAGGCTGTTGTTGTCCGTATCCAGCCGCAAATCACCGGTCATTTCGTCAATCAGGACTGGCTCGCTGTCCCTGTCATCGGGCCGGAACAGTCCAGAGCCGAACGCCAGCTGGGCCTTGCCGCGCAAAAGTCTGCCCTGCGCGTCAAAGCTGGTTTCAAAGCGTCCGGAGATCGGCGTGTCAAGAATGAAGCCCGGTTTGCGCAAACCAGCCAGCAGCGCCATCTCTTCAAACGAAATATCGGTGACTTCGGCCTTCAGGCTGCGCTCGCCGCCCGGATCCGTGCCGGTGGTCAGCTTGACGCCCCAGCGCCCGCTCGGGCCGTCGGCCACCAGCGAAATCCGCGCATTGCCCTCGGTCTTGTCAATGGCAAACTCAACCCCGTCAAATACCAGATTGTGGTTCAGCAGCCGGTCATCAATCACCAGCCGGCCATGGCTGATGCCAAAGCGGTCCAGCGCGCCCAGCGGGCTGTCCGGACGGTTGGCGAGGTCAATGAAGGCCAGTATCGCGGCAGAAGCGCGGGCAAATCCGACCGGCGGAATGGCCTCGGGGGCGGGCGCGGCAAGCGCGGCAGTGGTCTGGAGGTCGCTGCGCATCCTGTCGCCAGACTCACTGCCTGGTTCCTGGGCTGGCAGGCCCGGAAGCGCGTCTGACAAGGGTATGCCCGGCTCGCCCTTGGCACCGGCGGAAATGGCGAGCTGGCCATCGGGCAGAATCGACAGGCGCACATCGGCATCGCGGATTTCCAGCCGCCTTGGCACCAGCTGCCCGGCCAGCAGCGACAGCGGATCTACCGACAATTGTGCGGCGGGGGTGGCGATGACAGGCCGTCCCGACGCGTCGCGCACCGACATTCCCTGCAAGGACAGCGAAAACCCCTCCTCCGACCGGGTCAAACTGGCATGCTGCAAATCAAACTGGTAATTATTGCCGAACCGCTGCTGCAAGGCCTCGATCACCCGCGGGGAAAGCCCGTCCAGCGCAATCGGGCCTTGTGACAGGCGGGCCAGCAACAATCCAAAAGCGCCCAGACCGATTAAAACCAGCACGGCCAGCGTCGAGAGTATCGACACCAGCGCCTTCAGGCCGGGCCTGCGCCTGCGCACCACCGGGGCCCTGGCGGGCGAGCCCATGCGCCATGCCTGCCAGGCCGCAGACAAACGCCTCCCAAGCACGGCAAGGCGATGGCGCCAGCCTGACTTTGTCACATCTGCGGCAGAAGGGGCGGGCTTGGTCAATCCGGGGCAATTCCGTCGGGTTCGGGCTGGGATCAGGGTGGCGAATTCGCGCGGCCAGCGATTGCGCCATGAGTCGCAAACCCATTATATGGATTTGCCCGCACCTTGCTTCATCGCCAGGGCAAGGTGCAGCTTCATCCGCTTGCAACATCAATGAGACGAAAGGAAGGCTGGCCATGGCATTTGCATTGACCCCGGGAGACATGGCACCCGATTTCACCTTGCCGGGCGATGCTTCCGGGCCGGTGACGCTCGCGGGTTTGCGCGGGAGCCAACTGGTGCTGTATTTTTATCCCAAAGACGACACTTCCGGCTGCACGCAGGAAGCGATTGAATTTAATCAGCTCAAGGGCGAATTTGCCAAAGTCGGCACCCGCATCATCGGCGTCTCGCCCGATCCTGCCGGAAGCCATGACAAATTCAGAGCCAAATACGGGCTGGATTTCACCCTTTTGTCGGACGAGGGCAAGGCCATGCTGGCGGCTTATGGCGTCTGGGCCGAGAAAAGCATGTATGGCCGCAAATATATGGGCGTCGAGCGCACAACTTACCTGATTGATACTGCTGGCAAAATCGCCAAAATCTGGAACAAGGTAAAAGTGCCAGGCCACGCTGAAGCTGTGCTGGAGGCGGCGCGGGCGCTCTGAGCAACCTGGGTTGCGAAGGATTAACCATAATGAGGTTTACTGGAATCATGAATTTTTCAGGGGCGTTTCGTGCCCGGAGCGTTTGTGATGTCCCTGCGCCAGTCTTTTCCCAAACCCCAGCTGCCCCGCACCCATTTCTACCTGACGGTGACCCGCGGCGGCACCCACGTGCGGGACTATGCGGTGCGCTCCACCACATTTTACGTGCTGGCGACGCTGGCACCCCTGGCGCTGGTCTGGACGCTGGCCGCCAGCGTTTATGTCGGGTTTCACGATGAATTGCTGGCGCGACTGATGTCGCGCCAGGTCGATGCGCAATATGCCTACGAGGACCGGCTGGCGAATCTGCGGGCGGAACTGGACAGGGTTACCAGCCGCCAACTGGTTGATCAGGATAATCTGGGCAACAGGGTCAAGGACCTGTCGGCCCGGCAGGTTTTGCTCGAAGGGCGGGCCAGCATGATTGTCTCGCTGGCTGAACTGGCCAATGCTCCGGCGCGCGAGGCGCTGGCCAGGCGCGATGCCACACCGGCCCGCACCGCCCCTTCCGCCGCCGTGCCGCGCCCGGCCAGTGCGGGCACTACCGCCATTGGATTTGCCCCGGTGGAATCCCGGGCTGAATTCCCGCCAGTCACCTCCGTCAAGCCCCGCCCCGAAATTTTTGAGGCTCCGGCCCGTTCTGGCACCATCCCTGCCATATTGCCCCAGCATAGCAGTGAACTCGAAATGTCCCCCGCCCGCCGGCTTGAAAACATTGGCCAGTCATTGGCGAGCATTGAATTTCAGCAGGTCAGGGATCTGGCCTTGCTGCAAGCCCCGGTTCAGGCCCGCGCCACCCGGCTGAAGGTGGCATTGGCGGCTGCGGGCCTTGATGCCGACAAACTGATAGCTCCCAGCAAGGCGGATGCGATGGGCGGACCGTTTATTCCCGTCAAGGTTGACCCTTCCCGC
>JAYVYA010000260.1:0-7633 GCA_043784745.1 Hyphomicrobiales bacterium | reverse complement strand
CGCGGACATACTTTATCACCAGAATCATGTGATTTTACCTGCTGCCGGAGACATAAATGCCGCACCATTGATTAAATTCAAGGGTAAGCGACCAGATATTATTTTGTGATATTCACCGAAAAATCCTGATGTCATAAAAATTGATGGAATGGTAAAAATAATACGCTTGATACAGTTTTATGGTCCAGGTTGAGAGCTTCCTAAAAACCGCATCTGCTCCGCAACAGCGCAGCTGACGCGCGTTTTTAAGCCGCTATGCCGGGGTTTGGCGCGGCGCGCGGCTGATTTTGGCTGATAATCCGCTCATTTCAGGCATTTTCTCCGTTTTTTGGCGCATTTCTCCCGCCATTGCCGGTCAAGCCACCCTGGCCAGCACCAGCGACCTGCGGCGGCGCGCAAATGGTGCACGACACTCGCGACATGCCCTATGCCTACAAAGGCGAGGCTTGCATCCTGCCCGATGTCAGCGGGGATTTCTGCTCCGCTTGCGGGGAGGCTGTGCTGGGGCCGGAGGAGGCCGCCGCACCAGCGCCCTGACGGGTCTGTTCAACCGGCAGGTGAATGCGGGGATTGTCGATCCCGTCTTCATCACCCGCATGCGCCAGAAGCTGGATATTGACCAGCGCGAGGCAGCGGCCATTTTTGGCGGCGGCATCAATGCTTTTTCGCGCTGCGGGACCGGCAAGACGCCGCCGCCTTGGCTTTGGTCAAGCTGCTGAAAGGGCTGGACCGCCATCGGGAACTTTTGAGCGGGATCCGCACGGCCTGATCCCAAGCGTGGAAACGCACCGTCCATAGCCCAAATCACCGCTTGACTCTCGCCGGCAATCTGGAATTTATAAGGAACATAAAGTGAATTTTTGAGAAATGGAGACATTGGTGCCCCACAACGGCAGTTCGGATCACGCCAGCCTTTTGCGCTCCGCCATTGCCCGGATTGAAGGCCGGGGCGGGCAGGATGCGCCAGGATGCGGGCGCAGGCTGCCCGTGCGGCTGGGGGAAAAACTGGCGCTGGACCGGGCGCTGGGCGGTGGCCTTGGCGGCGGCACGTTAAGCGAAATCCTGCCCGCCAGCCCGGGGGACATGGCCGCGGCCTGCGGCTTTATGCTGGCGCTGGCCCTGCGGCTGGTCGGTTTTGACGGCCCCTGCCCCCGCACCCTGATCTGGATCATCGAGGATTTTGCCGCGCTGGAGCAGGGCGCGCCCTATGGGCCGGGCCTGCTCTGGCTCGGCCTTGCGCCGGAAAACCTCGTGCTTGTGCGGGTGCCGCGCGGGCAGGAAGCGCTCTGGGCGCTGGAAACCGCGTTAAAAGCCCGCGGCACCATCGTGATTGGCGAATTATGGGCGCAGCACCGGCTGTATGATCTCACCGCCTCGCGCCGTCTGGCGCTGGCAGCGCGGGCCAGCGGCTCGCCCGGGTTGATCCTCCATGGCAGGGCGGGCGGGGCCCCGGCCAGCGCGGCGGCGACGCGGCTGGAAATTGCCGGCCTGTCCAGCGCAAAGGAGGCCTGCGCCGCCCATCGCCTGCCCCTGTCCGGCCTGCCCCTGCCCGGCCCGCCCGCTTGGGCCGTGCGCGTGGCCAAAGCGCGGGCCGGGCCGCAAGCCAGCGCGCATGATCCCGAGCGGCGTCATTTGATTGTGTGGAACAAGGCCAAGGGATGTTTTTGTGATGCGTTACCTGTCTCTTCATCTCCCGTTTCTGCCCACAGACCGTATCGCGCGGGGCATGCGGATGCAGGGTTCGCCAAAGCCGGCTGACGTGCCGCTGGCCTGTGTCCTGAAAATCCGGGGGGCCCACCGGCTTGCCCGTGTCGATGCCCGTGCGGTGGCCCTTGGCCTGGCCCCCGGCATGGCTCTGGCCGATGCGCGGGCCATGCACCCCGCCCTGCTGGTGGCGGACGCCGACCCGGTGGCCGAGGCCGAAACCCTCAGACATATCGCCGGCTGGTGCCGCCGTTTCACCCCCCTCGCCGCGCTGGACGGGGCAGCGGTGATGATGGATGTTTCGGGCGTGGCGCATCTGTTTGGCGGGGAAGAGGCCTTGTGCCGCGATATCGAACACCGGCTGGCCCGGCAGGGCTTTGCCGCCCGCACCGGCATTGGCCCCAATCCGGAAGCGGCCTGGGCGCTGGCGCGGTTTGGCCGCGCGGCCATTTTGCCGGAGGCGACCGGTCCGGCCCGGCTGGCCAAAATTTTCCAGCCCTTCCCGCTCGCGGCGCTGGCCTTGCCGGACGCGATTCTGGCCGATCTGGCCCGCGCCGGGCTGCACCAGATTGGCGATGTGCTGATGCGCCCGCGCGCGCCAATTGCGGCGCGGTTTGGCCGCGCCCTGTTTGCCCGCCTCGATGCCTTGCTGGGCGGGGGCAAAAGCGCGATATCGCCGCGCTTTGAGGCCCCGGCCTATCTGGCCGAGCGGCGCTTTGCCGAAGGGCTGGCGCAAGTGCCCGCCATTGCCGCCACTATTGGTGTTCTGGCCAGGGACCTGTGCAGCCTGCTGGAGCGCCATGGCGAAGGGGCGCGAAAAATCGGGCTGACGCTGTTTCGCGTCGATGGCGTGGTCAAACAGGTGGAGGCTGGCACCAGCCGCCCGCTGCGCGACCCCGCCAGCATGGCCCGGCTGATGGACGAGCGGATTGCGGCGCTGGGGGAGGAGGGCCTGGAAACCGGCTATGGTTTTGACGTTATCCGTCTGGCGGCGCTGGCGGTGGAGCCGCTGATGCCCGCCACTGCGCAATGGACCGGGACGGATCTGGCCGCCCCGCCGGAGGAAAACGACATTGCCGAACTGGTTGACCGGCTGGGGGCGCGCCTTGGCCTGCGCCGGGTGACGCGGCTGCTGCCGGAGGGCACGCATATTCCCGAATTTGCCGTGCGTTCGGTGGCGGCAGCCAGCGTTTCACCGGCTGCGGTCGCCAAAGCCTGGCGCAGCGCAAGGATGGAACAGGCGGGCGAAAAAACCCCGGTGCGCCCCATCCGGCTGCTGCAAAACCCCGAACCGATCGACACCATTGCCGCCGTGCCCGATGGCCCACCGCTGAAATTCCGCTGGCGGCGGATGATGCATGAGGTGGCCGCGATTGAGGGACCGGAACGGATTGCGCCTGAATGGTGGAAAGACGCCGGCGGGCAAGCCATGACCCGCGATTATTTCCGCGCCGAGGATGCGGGCGGACAAAGGTTCTGGCTCTACCGCGAGGGCCTGTTTGGGGCGCAAGCCGCGCGGCCGAAATGGTTTGTGCACGGATTGTTTGGGTGAAGGCGGGGGAACAGGGGGGCAGCAGGCAGCCGGCAATCGCCCCCAAGCCGACTGCCGACTGCCTGCTCCCCACCGCCGACTGCCTGCTCCCCACCGCCGACTGCCTGCTGCCCACTGCCTGCTGCCCACTGCCCACGGCCTGCTCCCCACCGCCCACTACCGACTGCCGTCCCCATGCCCTCCTTTTCCGAATTTGCCACCACCAGCAATTTCTCCTTCCTGCGCGGTGGCTCGCATCCAGAGGAGCTTGCAGCGACGGCGGCGGCGCTCGGCTATGCCGGGCTGGGGCTGGCGGACCGCAATTCGGTGGCCGGCGTGGTGCGGGCCCATATGCATCTGCGCGAGCATCCCTCCCCCCTGCGCTTTGCTCCCGGCGCGCGGCTGGTTTTGAGCGATGGCACGCCCGACCTTCTCGTCTATCCCAAAACCCGCACCGCCTGGGGGCGGCTGACGCGGTTGCTGACGCTGGGCAATGGCCGGACCGGGAAAGGCGCGTGCCTTCTGCATCTGGCCGATGTGCTGGAACATGCGGCGGGGATGCAGCTGGTGATGATGGAGGGCGCAGAGGCCGGGGCGGCCAGGGCGACGGCAACCGCCCTGGCCGAGGCCGCCCCGGACAATTTTTGGCTGGCCGCCACCCTGCCCTATGGCCCGCACCAGCGCCGCAATCTGGCGCGGCGCCAACGGCTGGCGGCCAGCCTGCGCCTCCCGCTTTTGGCCAGCAATGATGTGCTGATGCACCAAGCCTGCCGCCGCCCGCTGCAGGATGTGCTGACCTGCATCCGTGAAGGCGTCACTTTGGAGGGTGCCGGCCCGCTGTTGCAGGCCAATGCCGAGCGGCACCTGAAAAGCCCGGCGGAAATGGCGCGGATTTTTGTCGAGGCCCCCGAAGCTGTGATGGAAACCAGGCGTTTCCTGCACGGCCTCAGCTTTAGCCTCGATGAACTGGCCTATGAATATCCGCATGAATTGCGCGAGGGTTTTGCCAGCCCGCAGGAGGCGCTGGCGGCGTTTGCCGAGGCGGGGGCGCAGATGCGCTATCCCCAGGGCATTCCCGATAGCGTTGCGCGCGGAATCACTTACGAACTGTCGCTCGTGCAGCAGATGAATTATGCGCCGTATTTCCTCACCGTGCATGACATTGTCCGCCATGCCCGCTCGCGCGGCATCCTGTGCCAGGGGAGGGGCTCGGCGGCCAATTCCACCTTGTGCTTTTGCCTGGGGATTACCGAGGTGGACCCGGCGCTGCATGATTTGTTGTTCGAGCGCTTCATCTCGCCCGAGCGCAAGGAGCCGCCGGATATTGATGTGGATTTCGAGCATGAGCGGCGCGAGGAAGTGATTCAGTATATCTATGCCCGCTACGGGCGCGAGCGGGCCGGGCTGGCCGCCGCTGTCACCACCTATCGCGACCGCTCGGCGGTGCGCGAGACCGGCAAGGTGTTTGGCCTGTCGGAGGATGCGGTCTCGGCCCTGTCGGGCACGCTGTGGGGCTGGCGCGGCGGCGGGGTCAAGGCGGAGGAGCTGAAACGCATCGGCATGGACCCCAATGAGGCGGGGCTGGCGCAGGTGCTTGCCCTGTCGGAGGAATTGCAGGGTTTTCCGCGCCATCTCTCGCAGCATTCCGGCGGCTTTGTCATTACCCACACACGGCTGGACGAGGTGGTGCCTATCCTGAATGCCGCCATGCCCGGGCGCACCAATGTGGAATGGGACAAGGATGATCTGGACGCGCTGAAAATCCTGAAAATCGACATTCTGGCGCTCGGCATGCTGTCCTGCCTGCGCAAGGGGTTTGACCTGATCGCCCGGCATTACGGCCCGCACTGGACCCTGGCCACCATCCCGCAGGAAGAGCGGGCGGTCTATGACATGATTTCGCGCGCCGACACGATTGGCGTGTTCCAGATCGAGAGCCGGGCGCAAATGTCGATGTTGCCGCGCCTGAAACCCGCGACGTTCTATGACCTTGTGATCGAGGTGGCGATTGTGCGGCCCGGCCCGATCCAGGGCGATATGGTGCATCCCTACCTGCGCCGCCGCCAGGGGTTTGAGCAGGTGTCCTATCCCTCGCGCGAGCTGGAACAGGTGCTGGGCAAGACATTGGGCGTGCCGCTGTTTCAGGAGCAGGCGATGAAAATCGCCATCGTCGCTGCCGGTTTCACCCCCGGTGAGGCCGACAAATTGCGCCGTGCCATGGCGACTTTCAAGAAAGTGGGCACCATCCACACGTTTGGCGAAAAGATGGTCGGTGGCATGGTGGCGCGCGGCTACCCGAGGGAATTTGCCGAGCGCTGCTTCAAGCAGATCGAGGGCTTTGGCACTTATGGCTTTCCCGAAAGCCATGCCGCCTCCTTCGCCCTGCTGGTCTATGCCTCGGCCTGGATGAAGTGCCGCTATCCCGATGCCTTCGCCTGCGCCCTGCTCAACAGCCAGCCGATGGGTTTTTATGCCAGCGCCCAGATTGTGCGGGACGCGATTGACCATGGCGTCGAATTGCGGGAAGCCGATGTCAATTTATCGTTGTGGGACAATAGTTTGGAATCCCCCGCTGCGGATGCGATTCAAGCGGCTAAAGTGCATCCGCGCCATGAAATCATGCAAGCGGACATGCTCTCCACCCAAGCGCTGCGGCTCGGCCTGCGCCAGATCAAGGGGGTGGGCGAAGCGGACATGCAGCGGCTGGTGGCGGCGCGCGGGGCGGGCTATGACAGCGTGCGCGATATCTGGCTGCGCACAAAACTTTCCCCCGCCGTGCTGGAAGGGCTGGCAGATGCCGATGCTTTCCGCTCGCTGGGGCTGGACCGGCGCGAGGCGCTGTGGGCCATCAAGGGCCTTAACCGGGCGGGAGACAAGGACGATTTGCCGTTGTTTGCCCAGGCCGCCCTGCACGCCACAGAGCCGGACGCTGATTTGCCGCCGATGCTGCTGGGCGAGCATGTGGTGGAAGATTACCGGCACCTGCGGCTCTCGCTCAAGGCGCATCCGCTGGCGTTTTTGCGGGCCCGGCTGGCGGGCCGCAACATGGCCACCAGTGCCAGCGTCAATGCCGAGCCTTCGGGCACGCGCAGGCGCATGTCGCTGGCCGGGCTGGTGCTGGTGCGGCAAAGGCCGGGCACGGCCAAAGGTGTGATTTTCATGACGCTGGAGGATGAGACGGGCGCGGCCAATGTCATCGTCTGGCCCAAAGTGTTTGAAGCGCAACGGGCACTGGTGATTGGTGCGCGGCTGGTCTGCGTCACCGGGCGGGTGCAATCGGAGGCGGGAGTGACGCATCTGATTGCCGAAAAGCTGGAGGATTTGACGCCGATGCTCGGGCAATTGTCGCGCCATGGCGGCCAGGTTCAGGCTCTGGCGCGGGCGGACGAGGTGCGCCGCCCGCAGGAGCGCGATGCGCGCGGCGAAGAGGCCGCCCGTGTTCGGCGCGTGATGCCGGGCGGGCGGAATTTTCATTGAGAGTTGCCGCGTCAGCCGCGCAGCGAACCGGCCAGCTTCCACAGGCCGGGGACAATGGCGGTGGCGAGCAGCGTCTTGACCAGCGTGGCGGCAAAAAACGGCGCGACCCCGGCGGCAAAGGCGGCTTGCGGGCCGATGAGTCTGGCCAGCCACGAAAAGCCAAACGCGAAAATCAGCGCATGGCCTATCGCCATCACCACAAACAGCATCGGGAGCGACTTGTCCCAGCCCCGCTCGGCGCAATAGCCAATGAAAGCGGCGGCTACCAGAAAGCCGGCGAGAAAGCCCCCGGTTGGCCCCATCATGTAGGCGAGGCCGAGGCCCTTTTCCGGCGTGCCGGCGAAGACGGGCAGGCCCGCAAAACCCTCGGCCAGATAGAGGCCGACGCTGGCCAGCGACAGGCGCAGGCCAAAGGATGCGCCGAGCACCAGCACCACCAGCGTCTGCAAGGTCAGCGGCACCGGATAAAACGGCACCTGCGCCTTGGCCGAGAGCGTCAGCGCCAGCGCGCCCGCTACCGCCAGCGCGGCAAAACGGGCGATACGGGCGGTGCCGGACATATCGGTGGCGGGCCAGAGGCTGGCGGCTATGGTGCGTGGAACCCTGGTGTTCATAGATACTCCTCAAGCATTTTCGTCGGCTTATTGCCGCCGTCATGCGGAATTTTAATTTTGCCAGCCCGCAGATGCCATCGAAGCGGTCCGCCAACCGATCGAAAGCCTGAACGATGTCGGCCTCATGGCCCACATCGCAGCGCACGGCGAGCGCCTCGCCGCCGGCAGCCACGATGTCCGCGACGACGTGCTGCGCTTCGTCGAGCTTTTCGCGATACAGGACCCCTACGCGGTAACCCTCCTTGCCCGCCCGGCGCGCCACCGCCGCGCCGATGCCGCGACTCGCGCCGGTGACGACGAGGGCGCC
>JAYVYA010000259.1:0-18191 GCA_043784745.1 Hyphomicrobiales bacterium | reverse complement strand
GCGCCCATGTTCTCGAACTTGTCGTCAAGCTCGATTTCCTTGGCGACGGTGACGCCGTCCTTGGTGATGCGGGGTGCGCCGAACGACTTGTCGAGCACGACGTTGCGGCCCTTGGGGCCGAGCGTCACCTTGACGGCATTGGCGAGAATATCGACGCCGCGCAGCATTTTCTCGCGGGCGTCAGAACCGAAACGTACGTCTTTGGCTGCCATGTTGAATAGTCCTTGTGTTGGGGTAGGGGGCGAATAGGGAGTAGCGAATAGCGGGTAGGGAGAATGCAGCGATACGAGCAAAAGGGCCTGCCCTATTCGCTATTCGCCTCTCCCCATTCGCTCCTTCAGCCCACCACGCCCATAACGTCGCTTTCCTTCATGATCAGCAGGTCCTGCCCGTCGATCTTGACTTCGGTGCCGGACCATTTGCCGAACAAAACCTTGTCGCCCTTCTTCAGGTCGATCGGGATCAGCTTGCCAGCTTCGTCGCGGCCACCGGGGCCTACAGCGATCACTTCGCCTTCTTGCGGCTTTTCCTTGACGGTATCGGGGATAATGATACCCCCCTTGGTCTTCTCTTCGCCTTCCAGGCGCTTGACGACAACGCGGTCGTGCAGGGGACGGAATTTCATGTGACTTTTCCTGTCGGTTTCGGGAATATCAGTGCCTGTTAGCACTCATCATTGGTGAGTGCTAACAAGCTGGCTTGGAGATAGTCACTGCCTTGGCAGGTGTCAAGAGTCTGCCTTCCACCCACGTCGCTATTGTTCCGGGTGCATTATCATTCATTTGCTTTAACACAGTGCCTGATGCTGAAGCACAGGGCAGGGCAACGAAAAGCCTCCGGCGCAAATGGATTCGGGGAAAAGACAATGAACTACCGCCAGCAGGTCATTTTGTCAGGCGCAATGGTCGTTTTGCTGGGCGCGGGCGCGGCTTTCGCCGCCGGTATCACCGCTGCCGCCGCGCCGGAAGTCAAACCGGCCTGCCAGTTTGCCGACAATGGCATCCCCTCGCCCTCCATCGCCACCAGCCTGCCAGCCGGCCTCGCCGATCCCGGCGGCGTCCGCGCGGCGCTCGGCAAACGCGGCGTGCAACTGGGCCTCAATTACCTCAATGACGTTATGGGCGATGTCAAAGGCGGCATCCGGCGCGGGGCGATCTATCAGGGCCGCCTCGAATTCACCTTCGACGCCTGCCTCAACAATCTCATCGGCTGGCCGGATGCCAATTTCCACATCAATTTCTACCAGAGCCATGGTACCGGCCAGTCGCGATATTATGTCGGCAACCTCCTGCCGACGTCCTATATCGAGGCCTTGCCCGCTACCCGCCTGTTCGAAATGTTCATCCAGCAAAAGCTGTTTGACGGCAAGGTCGATATTCGCCTCGGCCAGCTAGCCGCCGATTCCGAGTT
Source organism: Hyphomicrobiales bacterium (assembly GCA_043784745.1). Classification (GTDB taxonomy): domain Bacteria; phylum Pseudomonadota; class Alphaproteobacteria; order Rhizobiales; family Beijerinckiaceae; genus JAYVYA01. The sequence goes on along the minus strand of JAYVYA010000259.1, from coordinate 16,781 downwards.
TGTTGCCTCGCAATATGTCAATATTTTCATGAACGGCTCGTTCGGCTGGCCCGCGATCACCGCCAGCAACCTGCCCAGTGGCGGCCCCGCATTCCCGCTGGCAACGCCGGGCGTTCGGGTAAAATACCAGATGACCGAATCGCTGCTGCTGATGGCCGGACTCTATAATGGTGACCCCGCCGGGCCAAACCCCGCCAATCTCGACCCGCAGCGGCGCAACAACCGCGGCACCAACTTCCGCCTGCGCGACAAGCCGTTTGCGATTGGCGAGGCCGCCTGGACCTACAGGCTGGGCGATTTGCCGGGCACGCTGAAGCTCGGGGCCTGGCATCATTTTGGCACGTTCAATGATCTGCGGGCCGGCACCGACGGTTTGTCCCTTGCTGACCCCCTGAGCAAAGGCAATCCGCTCCGCCACAAGGGCAATACCGGCTATTACGGCATTATGGACCAGCAGCTCTGGCGAAAGCCGGGGACGGATGCGGGCAATGGCCTTGCTGCTTTCGTGCGCGGCTTCGCCAATCCCGGCAATGGCAATTTCATCAGCTATTATGTCGATGGAGGGCTGAATTTCAAAGGCGTGATAGCGGCGCGGCCCAATGATGCCTTTGGCATCGCCGCCTCCTTTGCCAAAGTCTCGGGGCGGGCGCGTGGTTTTGATCTTGACGGCGTGGCCTTCGGCGGCACCGCCCCCGTGCGCGACCATGAACTTGGTATTGAGATCAGCTATGTCGCTGCCATCCTTGATGGCTGGACGGTGCAGCCGGATGTGCAGTTCATCTTCCACCCCGGCGTCCACGGCGCCAATCCGCGTGATCCTGCCGGACGCCCGGTCAAAGATGCCCTGGTGCTGGGCGTGCGCTCCACACTCAATTATTGATTTGCCCGGAACGCAAACGCGGCTTGCGCGGGTGCAAGGCCGATTGGCCGCAGAGCGCGAGACTCAATAGCTTTTTCAATGTCACACTGGTCTTTGGCACCAGGCAGGATAAGCTGCTGCCTGACGAATGCATTTGCGTTCAAATCGGGAGAATTGGCTGTGACAAAGACGAAATATTGCGCCGGGCTTGCTGCGGCTTTTCTGGCAACCTGCCTTGTGAGCGGCCCCGCAATGGCCCAGCAGGCCGGCATGGGTTTTTTCATCACCAGCAGCGGCGGGCCAGCGGGGGCCAACCTCGGTGGCCTTGCCGGGGCCGATGCGCTCTGCCTCGCCCGCGCTGAAGCAGCCGGCAGCAAAGACAAGACATGGCGGGCCTATCTGTCAACGCAGGGCGTTGACGGCGCGCCCGCCGTCAACGCGCGCGACCGGATTGGCAAGGGGCCGTGGGCCAATGCCAAAGGTATCGTCATTGCCAAGGATCTGGCCGAACTGCACGCCACCAACAACCTCGGCAAGTCAACCGCCCTGACTGAAAAGGGTGACATGGTCAATGGTCGCGGCGATACGCCCAACACCCATGACATCCTGACCGGCACCTTGCCGGACGGTTCAGCACCCGCTGTCAAGGATGACCAGACCTGTGGCAACTGGACAAAAAGCGGGACGGAAGGCGCAGCCATCGTCGGCCATTTCGACCGCGCCGGTCTCGATACCAGTCCACCCATGCTGTCATGGAACTCGTCGCATCTGACACGGGGCGGCTGCTCTGCCGATGCGCTGAAGAGCACCGGCGGTGCCGGTCTGCTCTATTGTTTCGCCGCGAATTAGGGCTTGATACCGGAATTGAGGGGGCAGCGTTGCGCCCCTCAATACCCCTGAAGCATCTCGAATGAGCGCTGCCATTTCGTCCCGTAGCTGTCGGACACATTGATGTTGAACGGCCCGCTGCCGCCCATGCGGTAGTCAAACTCCACCACCGGGTTTTCGCTCAGCGAGATGGAGCCGGTGATATCAACCACTTTGACATCGCCCTGGCTGATCTCGATATGGTCGATATAGCGGGCGGGAATATAGAGCAGGGTGATCTGGTTCATCTGCAATCCTGAATTGTTCGGATGCATGATTTCGAGGCGGGCGCGATGGTTGATCGAGCTGGCCTGCGTGCCCCTTGCCAGTTCCGTCACATCGGCAAAGGTCATCTTGCCCAGCGTTCTGGTAGCGATTTCCTGATCTGTCACCGGCGGCGAGGCGCAAGCGCCAAGGCCGGAAACCTTGACCAGCGTTTCCGTCATATACAGATTGCCGTTGGTATCCTCCGCCACCGCCCGCACCAGCGAGGGCCCGTTCAGGCGCAAATTGGCACTCACCGCCACCCGGTCACGCGCGGTGGGGAAATTGAACACGGCGGCGACGGGGGCAGGATCTTCGTCGACAATCAGCGTCACGGATTTCAGCTGGCGGCCCTCGCCCAGATTGATGCTGGCGGACACCGGCACAGAGCGCTGGTCGTCGGCGCGGTAGGGCGCATTCAAAATCACCTTGCCCTTGCCGTCAAGAATTTCCCGGCTGCCAAAAATATCGGGCTTCAAATCATTCCAGGCGATGGTGCCGACCACCACATTGGCCATGGCCGGAAGCGTGGAAACCGCCAGCGCGGCGAGGGTGGAGGCACAAAAAAGCAGGGCATGGCGCCGATTGGTCTGAAACATTTTCCACCCGATTTTAATGTTGCCAGAGTGGTGCCACAAAATCGTCAAAAGTCAATATGGCGTCTCCAATCCAGAAACCGTTTGTTGGCAAAGCCGTCTGCGTGCTACCCGCCACACTCCATTCAACCACGGGGGCATGCAATGACCGACATTTGGCTGCGCACTGGCGAGGCAACGGTTCTGGCGGCGGAAGGGCAAGTGACCGATGCGATGCCCGAAGTGCTGATCGGGTCGGTGCGCGGCCCGGTCGGCCAGGCCTTTGCCGCCATGACCGGGCAGGCCGCCGGCCACCCGCGCATGTTTGTCATCCGCGATCTCAACCAGATGGTCCGCCCGCCGACCATGATGACCACAAAGCACACCGTTATCTCCGCCGCTTATGTCGAACTGCTCGGCGGCGTGGTGCAGGCGGCGACAGGCGATGCCATTGTCGATTGCATCATCGAAGGGATTTTGCCGCGCGAAGACCTCGATGACCTCTGCATGATCATCATGGTCTGGCTGGACCCGCGTGCGCCGGACGACCCCAACCTCGAACAGGCGGACCTCTACCGCAACAATTACGAGGCCACCAAACTCGCGATCAGCCGCGCCATGAAGGGCGAACCAACGGTGGAGGAACTGATTGCCAATCGCCGCAAGGTGCAGCATTATGCACTGGAAGGGCTGCAGGCGAATTGAACGTGCGCCACCCTGTGCGGTTCGGCACCGCAATGAAATCCGTGTTCCCTCAATGCTGTAGCTGGTTCAGGCCGCTGGCTTGGATCGTGCAGGGGGCAGCTGGATGAAGAGCGAAATACCCCAGTCCGGCGACCGCAAGCCGCCGCCTGCAGGGCGTATAAGCTCGCAGCCACCGGCTTGGGCGCTGGTGCTGGTGGCGGCTGCATTCTTCAGTCTGCCGCTGCTGCAATGGCTTCCCGCTGGCTGGCGCACCCATATCCCGCCGGTCAATTCCGGCTTTGGTTTTGCATGGATGGCCGGCGGCACGGCGCTGGTGTTTGTGCTCGCCATGCTCGGCAACAAGCTGTGGCAGGCCCGCCGTGCTGCCAGCTGGCCGCAGGCCACGGGCCATATTACCAAATCCGCCCTCATTGCCAAAAGCCGCCAGATGCCGGGCGAGCCTTCTGAAATGCGCAACGAGCCGGCGGTGGAATATGAGTTCCAGGTGGCCGGTCGCACCTGCACCGGCACCCGCATCGCCATTGGCGAGGAGACCAGCGGGGCCAATGCAGAGGCCACGCTAAAGCGATATGCCGTCGGCACAATCGTCAAAGTCTATTACGATCCGGCGGATCCGGAAAATACGGTGCTGGAGCGAGATATCCCCGGCGACGTGCCAAAGGGCTGCGCCGCACTGCTGGGCTTTGCTGCATTGGCCGGGCTGGCGGGATACTGGATTTACGCTCAGGGCTTTGCCCTCCTCGCCCGCCACGTGCCCGCCGGGCGAGCGCCAGTCGTGCTGTTTGCCAGCCTGTTCGGCCTGTTCATCCTGCTGTTTTATTTCAGCTATCGCGCCCGCGCCAGGCAGGCCAGCCAATGGCCGAAGGTGCAGGGCGTGGTCCTGCGCAGTGGCATTGAAAGCTTTGAGGAAAAGGCCACCGACGATAACCGGGCCCGCACGCTGTATGCGCCGCAGGTCGAATATGCCTATAAAGTCTCCGGCCATGAGTATCACAGCCGCCAGATTTTGCTCGGCGGCAAAATTAGCGGCTCGCAGGCTTATGCCAAAAAAATGGCCGTTCGCTATCCCAAAGGTGCGGCTGTTGAAGTCCGCCATAATCCGGCAAACCCCGGCGAGGCGGCGCTCGATATTTCGCCGGGGCCAGTTTGGCTGGTGCTGGTGGCCAGCTTTGCGTGCTTTGGGGTGGCGATCTATGCCAGTGGGCTGGCGGAGTGAGCGGAAACCTGCTCTGGCGCAGGAGGCAATTGGGGCGGGGCGGTCTGAAACCGGTTTGGCCACCTGGCCGTATCAGGTGCAATTGCTTCTTGCCCAAGGGTTAATCTATGCCCCCCACCCGCCGTAATTTCCTCGCCCTCGCCGCCACCGTCCTCGCGGCCCCGGCCTTCGCTACCCCATCGGCCAGCTCCGTCACCGCTTATGTGTTTGCATTTGACGGACTGGAGGGCGGCACGATCCGGCTGGCGGATTACGCGGGCAAGGCCATGCTGATCGTCAATACCGCCTCGCTCTGCGGCTATACCCCGCAATATACCGGCCTTCAAAATCTGCACCAGCGCTACAGCCAGCGCGGACTGGTGATCATCGGCGTTCCCTCGAATGATTTTGGCGGGCAGGAGCCGGGCACCCCCGGCGATATTGCCCATGTCGCGCATGAGGATTTTGGCGTGACCTTCCCGCTGGCCGCCAAAACCATCGTGCGCGGCCCAAACGCCCACCGCTTCTACAAATGGGCGGCGCAGGAGCGCCCGGCGGAATTGCCCGGCTGGAATTTTCACAAATACCTGATCGGACGCGATGGCAGCATCGCCGCCGTCTTTGGCACGGGCACCGAACCGGAGGCACCGGCGCTGATCGCCAGTATCGAGCGCCAGCTGGGCGCGCAGGGCTAAGCTGACGGTTTGCGGTCCAGAGTGCGGACCGCCTGTTTGTGCTTCAAGGCACAGCGTTCTACAAATCCAGCGTTAGCTGGCGGACCGCCCGGTGCTTCTGCACGGCGACGGCCGCGGCCTTGCGGCTGGCGCTGGAGCGGCGGGCCGAGTTGCCGGCGCGCGAGCCATGCTTGTCAAACACCGCTTTGGCCTCAGTCTGAAACCCCGCCTGCTGGCGCACCAGCGTCATCCGCGCCCGCGCCGCCTTCACCGCTTGCGCCAGATCAACGACGGGCGCGGGGTATCCCGCGTGCGCCAGCACGGCATTGTCCGCCTTGTCTGGCGCATGCAGCAGGGCGGCGGGCAAGGCTGCCAGTTCGGGCAGCCAGCGGCGGATGAAAATGCCCTCCGGATCCTGGTCCAAAGATTGCTTCAGCGGATTATAGATGCGCGGCACATTGATGCCGGTCTGGCCCGATTGCATCTGGATTTGTGGCCAATGGATACCTGGCTCGTAATCGACAAACATCCGCGCCAGATAATTGCCAGTGATGCGCCAGTCCAGTCCCAGCTGGTAAAAGGCGAAGGATTGCAGCATCGCCCGCATGCGAAAATTGATCCAGCCGGTGGCAATCAGCGAGCGCATGCAGGCATCCAGAAACGGAAATCCGGTCGCCCCGCTGGTCCAGGCCTGATACAGTGCTGGGTCATGCGCCACGGGGGCCGCGTCAAAATGACGGTGCTGGGCGGTCAGTTCCAGGTTGGGCGCACTTTCCAGCTTCTGGACGAAATGGCAGTGCCAGTGCAGCCGCGCCACCAGCGCGTCCACCGCCCGCAACGGCAAGGCGGCATGTTCGGGCGGGATTGCCGCGAGTTCGCGCCGCTCGCGATAGCAGCGCTGCACGACTTCGCGCATCGACAGGGTGCCGGTGGCCAGATGCGGCGAGAGGCGGGAGCAGACCTCCGGCGCACTGAGCGGGCTGGACATGCCGCGCTGGTAATTGCGCCCGCGCCCGCCGAAAAAACTGTCCAGCAGGGCGAGAGCGGTGGTGCGCCCGGCCAGCTGGCGGGTCAGGAGGCCGTCCGGCTGAAGACCGAGGCCGGGAGATTTTGGCAAGGGTGCGGTGTCGAGGCCCGCCTGGCCAGCCAGCGCTGCGGGTGCTGGCAGCACCGGGAGGGCCATCTCGCGTTCAAACACCCCCGCCCAATGATCGCGGTTTTCAAGGCCGCGCACCACGCCGAACTGGCGGCGCTGGTGCCAGGCAATGCCATGGTCCCGGCACCATCTGCCCACACGGATATCACGGGCAAATGTCCACAGATTGCCCGTCTCCTCGTGCGACCACAGCGCCCGGATACCAAATTGCGCATGGAGCTTGGCGAGAACCGCGCAGACATCGCCCGTGCGCACCAGTAGCGGCGCGCCAAGCCCGCGCAAGAGGCGGTCCAGCCCGGTCAGGCATTCGCGCACAAAATTCCATTGCCGGGCGGATGTGTCGGGCAATTGCCAATAGTCCGGCTCCACCACATAAAGCGGCACAACGGTTCCAGCCTGCGCCGCCGCCGCCAGCGGCGCATGGTCATGCACCCGCAAATCCCGTTTGAACCAGACGACTTCCAGCATTGCATCACCTCGCTGAATATTACGCAGCGGGGATGCAAGCGGATTGGACAGTTTGGCTGGCCGGCGATGGCGCAAGACTTTGTTGTGACGGCTGGGTTAAGACCATTTCATGCGCGTCGTTCTGGCCTTTGCGGTCAACAGCTTTTTCAATTTCATCATCGGGCTGATGGTGGCGAGATTTTTGGGGCCGGCCGAATATGGCCGCTTTGCCCTTGCGCTGGCGTTGGGCATTGTCGTCCAGACCGCTTTTTTCGACTGGCTGAAGCTGGCCGCCACGCGGTTCTACTCGCAACGCTCGCGCGAGACCGCGCCGGAGTTGCGCGCCACGCTGGACCTTGCCTATGCCGTGCTGACCTGCGCGGCGACGCTGGCCATCATCGCAATCGTGTTTTCAGGCTTTGAGTTCCAGCTTTCGAACGCTCTGGTCGGGCTGGCTTTTGCCACCGCCATCGCCAACGGATTGTTTGACTACAACACCGCCCTGGTCCGCGCCCGCTTCATGGACCATCATTACGCGAGGCTGGTCATTGTCAAGAATATTGCGGCGCTGCTGCTCACCGGCGGCGGGGCGTTCTGGTTTGGCTCGGCGCAGATGACCCTGATGGGCACCTGCCTGGCGCTGGCCGGGTCAGTCGTATCGGTGCGTCTGGCGCTGCATGATCCGCAATCGCCGCCGCGTTTGGCATCCGCCCCTGTGGCGCGGCGTGCCATAGCCTATGCCTTCCCGGTTATCGCGGCCAATGTGCTGTATCAACTGGTGCCGTTTTTCAATCGCGGGCTGATTGCGGAGCACTACGGCTTTGCCGAATCCGGCCAGTTCTCGCTGGCGTTCGACATTGGCATACGCATTGTCGCCGCCATTGGCTCGACGCTGGATGTGCTGCTGTTCCAGATTGCCGTGGCGCTGGACGAAACCCATGGGCCAGAGCGGGCGCGTGGACAAATCGCCCGCAATTTTGCGATTGTGCTGGCCATTGTCGCGCCTGCCTGCGCCGGATTGTGGCTCACCCTGCCCAGCATCGAATATCTGGTGGTGCCGCACGAGTTTCACGGCCCGTTTGCGCATTATCTCGGCCTGCTGCTGCCCGGCCTGTTTTGTTATGCCCTGCTGTATTACGGACTCAACCCGGTTTTCCAGATTGCCCGGCGCACGGCACCTTTGGTGTTGACGGCGCTGGTGGCGTCTGTGGCCGATGTGCTGGTGGTGCTGGCCCTGCCGCGCGGCACCGGTGCGGGGCTGGTCGCGCTGGTGCAGGGCGGTATGTTCATGCTGGCCTTTGCCGTGCTGGCCGGTTTTGCCATCGCCGCCCGAACGCCCTGGCCGCTGCTGCGCGAGGCCTTGTGGACCGCCATTGCCACGGCGGCCATGTTTGCCGCGCTGCTGCCGCTGCGGGCGGCCCCGCCCGGCGGGCTGACGCTGGCGCTGCAAATTGTGGCCGGTATATTGGTCTATGGCGGTTTCACCGCTTTGTTTGATATTGCCGGATTGCGCAGCAACCTGTTGCGATGGAAACAAAAACAGCCCGGAGGTGTCACCTGACAGGCGATGGTTTAGCGAGTTGTTCACCATATATATTCAATTCGTTTTAACTTAGACTGTTATATGACAGTTTACTGATAATTTTAATCTATAATATTGAGTAACCATTGCATTGGGTTTTAGTAAAAAGCCCTTCAATCTGACGTATAATCCCTGTCATCAAGTGCGCGCGGTCCGCCAGGATCGCCGCATGGCATGAAAGGCAGGTTGGATATGCTTCCGGTTTCGCACGTAAAAGGCGTGGTTCACGTCAGGAATGGCTGGCTGGTGCCGGTGGCCGCGCTGGCAGGTTTTGGAGCCTGCCTTCAATTGTCAGCGACGGCCAGCGCCAGGCCGCGCAATGTCCAGATTGAGCAGCAGGCAGACCCGGCCGTGATCCCCGGCATTGGCGCGGAAGAGGCGCAAAAGCTGTTTCCTGCCCCCGTGCCGGAGGGCAGCCGGTTGCCGGTTCCCAGGCCATTCCGGCGCAGCCGGTCCGGGTCGCCTCCGGCAACCTCGGTGGCGGCTTTATTGAAATGATGCTCACGGGTGGCACCAATGGCGTGCGCTACAACGAGCCGCCTGCACCGCGCCAGAAACTCCAGCGCGCCAGCTATGGCAATGCGCCCGCCGCCGTGCGCCGCGAGGTGGATCCGGCCTTCCTGCGGGCCGAGGTGGATTATTCCGGGCCCGAAGCGCCGGGCACGCTGGTGGTGGATACGCCGGGCAAATATCTCTATCTGGTTGAAGGCAATGGCCGCGCTTTGCGCTACGGCATTGGCGTCGGGCGTCCGGGATTTGAATGGTCCGGAGTCAAAACCATTAGCCGCAAGGCCGAATGGCCGAGCTGGACGCCGCCCGCCGAAATGCTGCTGCGCCGCCCGGACCTGCCCACTTTCATGGATGGTGGCCCCGGCAATCCGCTTGGCGCGCGGGCGCTCTATCTTGGCTCCTCGCTCTACCGCATCCACGGGACCAACGAGCCTTGGTCGATTGGCACCAACGTCTCCTCCGGCTGCATCCGCATGATGAACGAGGATGTGATCGACCTCTACAGCCGGGTGCGCGTCGGTGGCCGGGTGATTGTGATGTAGCACCGGACCGCGCACTTCCAGTGCGCTTTTGCCGGTGCTGCATTTCGGTTGGTTCTGAACGCGATGCGCTCTGGACCGGTGCACCGGAAGGGCGCGGTCCGGAGTTTCACACGTCGGTGCTGTCAGAGCCGGATTCGTAGCTGCTGTCCTGGGAGGATGCCGTGTTTGAACCGTCGCTGTAATCGCTGGCATCCTGCAACGCATCCTGGGTTGTGTCGGCATCGGCCAACTGGTCCTGCAACTGGTCCTGCGTATGGTCGGTGGAATAGGAATTGACCCCGTCCGCCGCATGGCCGCCGCCAAATACCGAGCCGCCAAACGGGTTGTGGTTGTTACCGCCCATCAATCCGCCCAGCGATTGCGCCAGCATGATGCCGCCCGCCGCACCCGCCGCCGCGCCCAGCGCACCGGAGAGGAAGCCGCCGCCGGAGCGTTGCTGTACAGGCGCCATCATTTGGGGTTGCTGCATCTGCGGTTGCTGCTGCGGGGCCTGATTGCCCCACGGTCCGGGCTGGGGCGCATAACCCAGCTGAGGTGCATATTGCGGCACGGCCTGCGGTGCCTGGCGTGGCAGGGGCGGCGGTGCAGAGCTGCCAAAAATGCTCTTGCCAATTCCGCCCAGAAAACTGCCCGAACCGCTGTCCTGTGCGGGGGCCTGGCGGCTCTGCAAATCCTGCACCTGCGCTTCCAGCTGCTGGACGCGCTGGGCAGCCTGCTGCAAGGTTTGCTCCTGCATTAAAACGGTCTGGGCCAGCAGATAGGGCGCATAGGGTTGCTGGCGCACGGCGTCGTTGATCAGCGCCTCGGCATCACGGTCACGCGCCGTGCCGGCGGCGGCGCGAATGCGGTCAAACAACCCGGCCAGCATCTGGCGTTCTTCGGGACTCATGTTGGCTCTCCCATGGTTGCGGCGGATTTTTGCCACTGGCGGGATATAGGGATGGAACGTGACTTATCCAAGACCGGGGGCGGAGGCTGAAAGCAGACCTGTCAGCGGCCCTTCGGCCAAGATCGATTCTTCGTGATAAAGTCGGCGATTATCCGAATTGAATTCGTATTTAACGTCACATTTGAGGGCAGACAGATCGACGAGCTTGAACGAGACTGCCCGGTAAAAGGAATCGCGTGACCCAGAAATTGGTTCTCTTTCAACCCCGAACGCTATCAGCAGATGCAGTGCTGACTCCGTCACTTTAAAATTATCAGAAGGCGAGAGGTAAAAGGAGCGCATCGTCGTAAGGGCGCTGCCTTGACCGAATATCTTGCATTCCAGATAAATGGGGCGACCGCTGCTGTCCCGGAGCAGCACATCTGGATAGCCCGTCGTTTTTACAATCCCTGATTTTGTTTTTGGCTTTTCGGCAGCCAGGCCCAATTCCCTCGCTGCTGCAATCACATAGGCTTCAATATCATTGCCGACTTCGTTCGGTCGATTCCGCCTAATGGGCTTTTCTGCCACAAGTTGGCTGGATCGTTGTGCGACTTCGGTTAGCTTCTTGACCAAAGCGGCATCATTGACGTCGTCTCGATTTATCGCCAGAACATCGTGACCCGACATGGATTTGATAATCAATGAAAACGGAATGTTTCTGACGGGCCTTAAAAACTGCGTTAGTACAGCTTCCAGTTCCGCAATCTTCTGTTTGTCATTCATTGCCGCCTCAAAACTACAATTCGGTTGGTATTGGTGCCACCTGCATTGTTGGAGACGCCCCAGCAATTTGCCGTCTTTGTAAATTCCTGCTGGTTGACCATCACAGCCAGCCGGACAAACGGTAATCCTTCCGCTGCCTGCCACACCAGCCGTTCCAGCAGCACTTTTCCCTTGCGCACTTCGCCAACCTCGAAGGCGACATGTCCGCCCGGCCGGACAATCCGCGCCTGCTCAATCAGGACATTGCGCACCATCTCAGTCCACGCGCTTTCCGTGCGGTGCATACCGATGGCGACATTTTTGCTGTCTATTCCGGCAAACCAGCAGCGCAGCCAGTTGTCGTCGGCATATTGCACAATATCCAGAAACGGCGGTGAGGTAACGACGAGGGCGGCGCTATTGTCCGGAATCGTCGGCGTTTGATGTGCCGGGGCGGTTGAAAGTATTCCTGCTGGATGCTTGAGCATCATGCCATCTGACAGCAAAGTCCGCGATTTCTTGTGGATTATGCCGATGATATCGCGTGGCGGAGGCGTCTGCTGGCGTTTCAGATTAATTTTAACCTGAGCCTCAACACTCACCGCCTGATTTGGCGGCATGGTGTAAACCGAAAAAAATCCCGGCGAATGGCCAGTCAGCCGGTTGATCGCCACCATTCTGATCCAGTCCACGACCGGGTCTGGATTGGCATTTGCCAATGGCGCATTTACCTCCAGCCATTCCTTCAGCACGGTTAGCTTGTGCAACGTTTCAGGGTGATAAAATGCCAGCAAATCCTCCCGGAGGTCCGCCGGTCTGTTCCATGCAACCGTGGCCAGCCGGCGCAGCAACTCGTCTGGAGACGGTGGGTTCAGTCTGGGGCGGGTCAGCAGCACCGATAACGGATTGATATCATTCGCGAGTGGCCTGCGTCCCATCAACGCGGCCTGCACCGGCGTCGTGCCACGCCCCATGAAGGGATCGTGCACACCCTCTCCCGGCTGGGCCAGGCGGGAAATGAAAAACTCAGGAAGTTGCGGCTTGAAGCAGGCGCGGTAGCTGATCTCGTGAATGGAATGAGCCTGCCGCTGGCCTGCCGTCCAGAACTCGTTGACGAGATACGGCAGCCCTTCGCTTTCGGTCTCGACCGTCGCTGTCCCAAATTCGCGGAACCGGCGGACTTGTTCCAGAAAATCAAGATTTCCAGTTGCAACCGGAAATTTTTTGGGTGCAACCTGTGCCGGTTCCTCAGGAAACAAATCATCGAAATATGCCAGCGCCTTTGCCGCAGAGGGGTGAATCCGGGCCTGAATTGTCGATGTCATGGAACTGCCCGCAGCAGGGAAGAAAAGCAAGTTCTTCACAAGAACAATATGTGAACCCGAATGTCAATCCGGGTTCCGTTTTTCTCCCCAGCTAACGCTGCTCGTGCCCGAAACCCTCAATCCAGCAGCTCATAAGCCGGGAGTGTCAAAAACTCCTCGCATTCCACCGCCAGCGACATTTCTGAAAACAGCCTTGCGGCGGTGGCGAAATGGCCTTCGTCAAAATCATTACCATGGACCAAGCGCAGCTTGCCCATTTCATCCTTCATCAAGTCCGTAAACAATTCCGGCGTGACGATGCGGCCATCATCCAGTTTGGCTTTCAAATGCAGCCATTGCCAGACCTGGGCGCGGGAAATTTCGGCAGTAGCGGCATCTTCCATCAGGTTGTAGAGCGGCACAGCGCCCCGGCCTTTCAGCCAGGCTTCGAGATATTGCACGCCGATGCGGATGTTTTCGCGCAGGCCCGCCTCGCTGCGGGTGCCCGCGTGCACCTTGAGCAGCTCATCGCGCGTCACTTTGACATCCTCGCGCATTTTGGGCAGCTGGTTCGGCCCGGTCAGCACCCGGTCAAACACCGCGCGGGCAATCGCTACCATATCGGGATGGGCAACCCAGGTGCCGTCATGGCCGTTTTTAGCCTCGCGCTCCTTGTCCGCCGTCACTTTGGCGAAAGCGATTGCATTGGCTGCAACATCGCCCTTTACCGGAATTTGCGCGGCCATGCCACCCATGGCGAACGCACCGCGACGGTGGCAGGTCTTGATCAGCAGGGCCGAATAGGCGGCGAGGAAATCGCTTGCCATGGTCATGGCACCACGATCCGGGGTGAGGAAGGCGGGCGTGCGGCCCAAGCGCTTGATGAAGGAGAAAATGTAATCCCACCGCCCGCAATTCAGCCCGGCCATGTGGTGGCGCAATTCATAGATGATCTCGTCCATCTCGAAAGCGGCCGGCAGCGTTTCGATCAGCACCGTCGCCTTGAAAGTGCCGGGGGTAATTTGCAGATGGTTTTCCGTGAAGGTGAACACTTCATTCCACAGCCGGGCCTCCAGATGGCTTTCCATTTTCGGCAGGTAGAAGGCCGGGGTAGAGCCGCGCGCCATCATCGCTTTGGCATTGTGGAACGCGTAGAGCGCAAAATCGAACAGGCTGGCTGATAGCCGCTGCCCGTCCACCGTCACATGCCGCTCGCTGAGGTGCCAGCCGCGCGGGCGCACCATCAGCACCGCCGGACGGTCGTTCAGTTTGTAAACCTTGCCGGAAACGGGATCGGTATAGCCCAGCCTGCCGGCCCAGTAATCCTTCAGGTTGATCTGGCCGTCGAGCATGTTGGACCAGACGGGGGAGGACGCATCCTCAAAATCGGCCATGAACACCTGCGCGCCGCAGTTCAGCGCGTTGATGATCATCTTGCGGTCCACCGGACCGGTGATTTCGACGCGACGGTCGAGCAGATCATGCGGCAAATCGGCGATTTTCCAGGAACTTTCACGGATATGCCGGGTTTCGTGGAGGAAATCCGGCTTCTCACCGGCATTGAAGCGCTTCTGCCGCTCCATCCGTGCGCCGAGCAGGGCGAGGCGGCGGGCATCAAACTTGCGGTGCAGCAGGCCCAGCAAGGCCATCGCTTCGGGCGTCAGAATTTCGTTAAACCGCAGCCCGATGGCTCCGGCAACGGCAATGCCGTCCAGTTTGGACGGGCTTTTGTTGCTTCCCATGTCAGTTGTCTCCGCGCGGACGATTGCGGCGCGAGGAAGCTCGCTGCCGGAGGCAATGCCCGGTTGTTGTCCAAAATTGATGCGTCTGTGTGCCGCTGTTCCGCAACTGTCAAGGGCCAAAGCAGGGCCGGCTGGCAGCGCGCGTCGAAAGTCAGGCTGCGCAGAGATCGCCGTTCAGGCCGCTTTCATCTCGATTTCGACAAAAGACAGCGCATCGGGACCATGGTTGATCACATCATGCTCCACCCCCGCAGGCCGCGCATAGCAGACGCCGGCCTTCAATGGCACGATTGAGGTGCCCTCCGCCGCCACAATGCGCAGGTTGCCATCGGTCAGCGGCACGATGGCATAGGCAAATTCATGCCGGTGCCAGCCAGTGGCCTCGCCAACGGCAAAATCATAGCGGGTGATGCGGGTGAAGGCATTGTCGACCTGAGTGGTGGAGGGGGCGATGGGGGCGGACATGTCGAGGCTCCAAAGGGATGGCAGCTGCACATCTGGGCCGGTTTGCGCTTGGGGGCAACTCCAAAAATGCTTTCGAGACCAGGCGCGATGGCATAACTCGTGATATGGATAGCATTGCGGGAAATATTGAAGTGCGCCAGGCCGCTGCTGCGCCGGGAAGGAATTTGATGGCCCGGCGGCAACAAGCGGCGCAGCCCGGACCGCGCACATCCTGTGCGCTCTGGCGCGGCGGCGGTTCGTTCAAGCCCTGCACGCACGAAGCGGCGGAAAGGGGCGCGCTGGTAGTGCGCGATCGGGGCTATGCCGCCTCTCCAGATTGACGCCGCAGGCTGGGGTGCTACATATCCCTCAATTGCTGGCATGCCAGCCCTCGGAAGATGCAGCATCATGTCCCCCAAAACTCGCCCCCGCGTCGGCCTGTTCGTCACCTGCCTGGTCGATCTCTTCCGCCCTTCCATCGGGTTTGCGGCGGTGAAATTGCTGGAGGATGCGGGGTGCACGGTAGATGTGCCGGGCCAGACCTGCTGCGGCCAGCCCGCCTTCAATTCAGGCGACCGGGCCACCACCAAAACTATTGCGGCGCAGGTCATCAAAGCCTTCGAGCGCTTCGATTATGTCGTTGCCCCCTCAGGCTCCTGCGGCGGCATGATGGCAAAGCATTATCCTGAATTATTCGCCGATGATCCCAATATGGCGCCAAAGGCACAGGCTTTTGCGAGCAAAACGCATGAACTCGTCAGCTTCCTCACCGATGTGATGTTTGTCTCCAAAGTCAGCGCCCGGCACGAGGGGGCTGTGACCTATCACGACAGCTGCTCGGGCCTGCGCGAGCTGGGCATCCAGAGCCAGCCCCGAAAGCTGCTGGCCAGTGTCGAGGGCCTGACGCTGGTCGAGATGAACGAGAATGATGTCTGCTGCGGCTTTGGCGGCACGTTTGCAGTGAAATATGGCGAGATTTCCAATGCCATCGTCGAGAAAAAGACCGAAAACATTGAGGCGGCGCAGGTGCCCCTGCTGCTGGCGGGGGACCTTGGCTGCCTGATGAACATGGCAGGAAAACTTTCGCGCCAGGGCAGCAAGATTGAGGTGCGGCATGTTGCTGAAGTGCTGGCGGGGATGCTGGATGCGCCACCAATCGGGGCCGGGACAAATGGAGCAAGGAAATGAGCGCGGTGTCCGGCCTCCAGATTGAGCGGCCCGAACTGGTCGTGCCGGATGCCGGACCGCTGATTCATTTGTCTCAGGCCGAGGCGCTGCATTTGCTGCATGAAATTGGCGGCACGGTTATTATTGTTGATATGGTCCGCCACGAATTGGTAGCTGATACCACCAAACCGGAAGCGAAGCGTTTGCAGGAATGGATGGAGCAGGGTCTTGAGCCAGGCAGCAACCGGCCTGTGCGCCTGGCTTTGACCGAAACTGGCGAGGCGTTCCGGCTGGCGCGACTGGTCAAGCCGGATTTTCGCATGCGGGACGGCGGCGAAACGGCCATGGTGCAATGGTTGGGGAAAAAAATTGCCGTGACCAGCCAGCAAACCATAGTGCTCTATGAGAATGGCAAGGTGCCAAAGGTCATCCGCCGCGAGGGGATCGAGGCAGACATTGACGTGATGACGACGCGGGCGTTTTTGGCGCTGGCAGAGCGGCGCGGGCTTATCGCCTCGGCAAAGGTGGTGTGGCGAAGGATTTTGGAACATTCTCCCAGCACAAACCCCGATATCGACGTATGGTCGCACCGGCGAGCTGCAGAGGACTTCAGATAAAGCCGTACTAAAATACCAAGAATTAGAAAATCCACAAAAGGTAAAAAAACCGATGGATATTCAGCAAACATTGTTACTCTTGCTTGTAACTCAGGCCATTATTGTGATGGTGCCCGGCATGAACACGGCACTTGTATTGCGCACTGCATCCAAGGACCGGACTGCCGGTTTCATGGTCGCCCTTGGCGTATGGCCCGCCGGCCTCATCGGTGCTTTGGCGGGTCTTGGCGGACTGGGCACATTGTTGCTGGCATGGCCGCAAATTGCCTTCGCGATGCGACTTATCTGCGGACTATATCTGCTTATGATAGCATTCGGCCTCAAACTTCTGGTGCAGAAATGACCATCCACTCCACCTCCCCCCAGTTCAAGGCCAATGCCCATGCCGCGCTGGGCGATGCCCAGTTGCAAAAAGCCCTGGGCAATGTCCGCGCCGGTTTCATCGATAAGCGCGCCAGTGCCGCCGCCAAACTCCCGGAATTCGAGGCGTTGCGCGAC
>JAYVYA010000258.1:0-2530 GCA_043784745.1 Hyphomicrobiales bacterium | reverse complement strand
CGCCAGTTCCTGCTGAACGAATGGAAGCGTATCGGCCTCGAGACCGAGCGCGCCGCAGGAGATCTCGCCAATGCCCGCGCCGAATTCTCGCAATTGCTGCGCGTGGTGCAGACACGCGGAGATTATATCGAGGAATTGCAGGCCATCAACAATGCCCAAAAGATGATGGAAGTGATCAAGCTGTTGGCCGGGGAAATCCGCAGCGCCTCGACCGCCATGCGCTCGTTCATCCGCACCGTCTCCCCGCCCCAGCCCGGCACCTGACATGCGCCGCCTCGCCCTCCTCAGCCTCGCCCCGCTTCTCGCCGCCTGCCAGCCGGTGGACGGGGTCGGATATGTCGAGGTCAAGCGCATTTTCGCCCCCCAGCCCAGCGACATCTACCGCCTCAATGGCCTGGCTTTGGACGAGCTGCGCAAAAACGCCAGCGTTGTCATCCGGCAGAAGGCCGGAAAGGTGAAGCTAGATCTGGACCGGGCGGGGGCGCTGACCAGTCTGTGCGTGTTTGAACTGGGCAGGAACCGGATCGCCACCGCGACGATTGCCGTGGTCGACGGGCGGCTGAAATGCGCGGTGCAGCTGTAGCGCCTCCAAACCGCGACCGGGACGGTGGCGGTCCGCAGAGCCGTGATGGACACTGTTTCAACCGCGCGCTAGTCTCAACACATGTCGTCCAAATCCGCCCTTTACGAACAAGATTTCTACGCATGGTCTGGCCAGCAGGCGGCATTGTTGCGAGCGGGAAAACTGGCGCAGGCCGATCTTGAAAATATCGCTGAGGAAATTGACAGCATGGGCCGGACGGAAAAGCGAGAACTCGTCAGCCGCCTGACTATTTTGCTTTTGCACCTGCTCAAATGGCAGTTTCAGCCAAAAAAGCGCGGCAAAAGCTGGCAATTAAGCGTGGATGAGCAGCGCTTTCAGGCAACCTCCCATCTGGCGGACAATCCCAGCCTGAAAGCCAGATTGCCGGAAGCCATCGCCGAAGCCTATCATGTGGCCATAATCAAGGCCGCGCGCGAAACCCGCCTCGCTAAGAGCACGTTTCCGGCCACTTGCCCGTATTCGTTCGAACAGATGATGGATGATGGTTTTTGGCCGGAATAGGCTTAGATTTGCAGGGCGGTCAGCAATCCATTCAAAACGGCAATTCCCTCAATCTTGTCCGTTTCGGGTCAATGGTTAACAATGCACCAGCTTCCAGTTTGGCGACCAATTGAAGCAAGGCAAATACAAGGGCTTTGCCGATAACGTCAGGGCTTACATCAACGGACCGGATTTGGACAACGCTTGGTTTTGCACCTCTTGTCGCAGCGAGGATGGCCCCAAAATCCAGGTCGCGTGTCAGGACCACATAGTCGTTCCGGCGGCACCAATCGAAAATGTCAATGTCGTCAGCATCATGAGCGCCAACCGACAGCCAGTGCACGGCTTCAATGCCCGAGTTTCCTAGCAATTCCACCCTGCGGGGTGACAGGTTGACATCAACCAGCAGTTTCATTCCGATGCCAGCTCAATCTCGCGCTCTTCCGACCGCCAGGCAGCGTATCGCAGGGCCTGCATCACATCTTCTCGTTCAATGTAGGGATAGTCGGCCAGCAATTCTTCAATGCTGTGCCCTGCTGCCAATTGGCCAACAATCATTCCGACAGTGACCCGCATTCCGCGAATACAGGGCTTTCCGCCCATCAATCCCGGCCTTTGGGTAATTCTTTCCAGCTGGTACATATTCGATCTCCATGGTGCGCCTGACAGCGCCAGAAAACATTTGCCTGTAGATATCACTTTTGGTATCGCGCTGCACGGGATTTGACTTTAGAATACATTTCGAGTTGCAGCCGGATGCTCCAAGCTAAAACCCTCGCCCAAAATGCTTCGACAGCTTCAGCCCCTGCGCCTGATAATGCGATGCCACCGCCCCCGCGCCATAAAGCTCCCGCGGCGTTTCCTGCATCCTTTCATACACCAGCCGCCCGACCATCTGCCCGTCGCCAAGAATGAACGGCACGTCGTGCGAGCGCACTTCCAGCACCGCCCGCGCTCCGGCACCGCCTGCCTCAGTCGCGCCAAAGCCGGGATCGAAAAACCCGGCGTAATGGACGCGGAATTCGCCGACGAGCGGGTCAAACGGGGTCATTTCCGCCGCATGGTCGGGTGGCACGCGCACCGCTTCCTTGCTGGCGAGGATGTAGAACTCGCCGGGGTCGAGCACGAGGTCGTGGTGGGCGCTGGCTTCCAGCGGCTCCCAGAAATCGCGCGGGTCCAGCGCCCCCACCCGGTCCACATCAATCAGCCCGGTGTGGCGCTTGGCGCGGTAGCCGATGCGGCTGGTGCCGGCAAACCCGGCAAGGTCCACCGAAATGGCCACGCCATCGGCAATCGAAGGATTGTCCGACGTCACCAGCCGGTCTCGCGCGTGCAGGGCCAGATGCGCCGCATTGTCGAGCCGCGCCTGTCCGGTGCGGAAGCGGATCTGGCTCAAGCGCGAACCGGAGCGCGCCAGCACCGGAAAGGTGCGCGGCGAAATCTCGG
>JAYVYA010000257.1:0-4664 GCA_043784745.1 Hyphomicrobiales bacterium | reverse complement strand
CGGCGGAAAATCCTCGACCGGCGAGACAAACTGGATGCCGGCATTGTTGACCAGAATGTCGCAGGAGCCAAAAATGGTCTCGCAATCGCGCACCATTTTGACAATTTCGTCGGGCTTGAGCATGTTGGCGGGAGAATACAAGCACTTGACACCAAAATCGGCTTCGATTTTGGCGCGCTCGGCCTCAATGGCAGCGGCATCGCCAAGGCCGTTGATCATGACATTGGCCCCCTCGGCAGCAAAAGCGCGGGCCATGGTGAGGCCAATGCCGCTGGTGGAACCGGTGACGATGGCGTTGCGGGATTTCAGGGACATGGGAACTCCGTGGGAAGGCAGCAATGAGCCCGTATATAACCGCGCACGACCCTCGCGTCCCATACTTTTATTGCATGAATTGCATTGAAATGCCGCACCGTTAGGACTGGGCGTTGGCCCGGTCATAAGTTTGCCTGCACAAAATCGATCATTCCAGCGAGCGGACAATGTGCTCGCGCAGGCGTCTTGCGGGTTCCGACAGATGATCGGCGTGCAAAAGGGCAATCTCCGTGTCCTTCAGGTCGGGCAGGGACGTGTCGTGAACGACATGCAAATCCTGGGGCACCATCTCCCTCGGCAGGACGCTGATCCCCAAGCCCGCCCGCACGGCAGCCATCGAACCTGCCAGCGAGCCGCAAGTATAGGCAACCCGCCAGTCCCGGCCTGCCCCATCGAGCGCAACGATGGCGCGCGTGCGGTAGACGCAGGGTTCGGGCGAGACCACCAGGGGGAGGCAGGCCTTGGCCTGCATGAAATCCCGCCCGCCGGTTACCCAGACCAAAGGCTCGCGCCAGACCCGTTTGCTGCGGACATTTTCAGACAATTCCTGCTTGACCAGGACGAGGTCGAATGCCCCGGCGTGGAAGCGCGGCAGCAGGTTCAACGTGAGATCGCAGGTGACTTCCAGCGCCACTGCGGGATGGGCCTGGGCAAAGCTCGCCAGAACGTCCGGCAAGTGGCGGGTGGCGAAATCCTCCGGCGTTCCCAGCCGAACCAGCCCGCGCAGGTCAGGCTCGCGGATGATGGCGACGATTTCATCGTTCAAATCCAGCAATCGCCGCGCATAGGCCAGGAAAACCTGTCCTGCCGCGGTCAAATGGACGTTGCGGGCGGTGCGCGCCAGCAGTTTTTGGCCAACCAGTCTTTCCAGCCGCATGATCTGAAGCGAAATGGTCGATTGCTGCCGCCCCAGGCGCGCTGCGGCGCGTGTGAAACTGCCGAGCGCATGGATGGTGACAAAGGTCCTGACAAGACTGACATCGAGGTTGGTCGAGATGTTCGGCATGGAGATTCAATCATTGCTGAAATTGATGATATGCCTTTTTATAATCAATTTTTATCAAAATTAAAACTGCGCTACTCCGGTGCGCGACAAGTCGGTTTTGGGCAAGCCGCCTCCCGAGTCCAAATGGCGGGCTGGCGGCAAAAGGGGTGGCACATGGGGTTTCTCGATCTGGCGGCGCAAAACCTCGGCTCGCCGATGGTGCTTTTCTTTGTTCTGGGGGCCGGGGCGGCGCTGGCCAAGTCGGACCTTGCCGTGCCCGATGCGGTTGCCAGACTGCTGGCCCTCTACCTGCTGATGTCCATCGGCTTCAAGGGCGGTGCGGAAGTGGCGCACAACGGGCTGACGGCTCAGCTTCTCGCTGTCGTGGGAACCGGCGTGGCTCTATCGTTCGCATTGCCGTTCGTGGCCTTCGCATTGCTGCGCCTTGGCACCAGCCTTTCGCTGGTGGATGCGGCATCGGTGGCGGGGCATTACGGCTCCATATCGGCTGTCACGTTTGCGGCCATTGTCAGCACCCTGGCGCAAATGGGCATTGCTTTTGAAGGTTATTTCGCGGCGGTCGCCGCCGCCATGGAAACACCCGCGATCTTTTCCGCCCTCGCCATTGCCCATCGCAAATCAGTGTCCCCTGGCAGCCGGATGAATGCCCATCTGCTGCGCGAGGTGGTGCTGAACGGCTCTATCGTCATGCTGCTTGGCTCGTTCGTGATTGGCGCGCTGACCGGGGCCAGGGGGCTTGCCATGCTCAAGCCTTTTATTGTCGATCCCTATGCCGGGTTCCTGTGCCTGTTCCTGCTGGACATGGGGTTGGTGGCCGGGCGCGGCCTGGCTAGCGGGCGAAAATATCTGTCGCCGCAGCTGATAGGCTTTGGCCTGTTGATGCCGCTTGCCAGCGCCACCATTGCAGCGCTTTGCACCATCTTGCTCGGGCTGTCGGTCGGCGGCACCGCCGTCCTGATCACCCTGGCCGCTTCGGCCTCCTACATTGCGGTGCCCGCCGCCATGCGGCTGGCCTTGCCCAAAGCCAATCCGTCCATCGCCTTGACGCTGTCGCTGGGCATTACTTTCCCGTTTAACCTGATTGTCGGCATCCCGATTTACATAGCTATGGCCACATGGCTGAAGCAGGGATGAAGCCTGGAAAGGAATGCGCCATGCAGATGTTTCAAAAGAAGCGGATCGAGATTTTCATCGAGGCCCCGCTGCTGGGCAAAATCGCCGAATGCCTCGACGCGGCGGCAGTGACGGGATATTCGGTGCTGGCCATGGCTTCAGGCAAAGGCAGCGCCGGTGCATGGTCCGCCGACAGCCAAGTGGGCCAGGCCGGGCAAATGTATGCGGTCGTCTGCATTGCCGATGCCGCAATTGCCGAAAAGGTGGTTGAAACAGTCTTCTCCGTCATCGACCTGCAAATCGGCATGGTGACAATCAGCGACGTGGCTGTCGTGCGGCCTGCGCGTTTTTGATTGGCACGGCTTTGGCAAACCCGGGCCAATCTGATAGTCAGCGCTTTCCCGAAAGGACGCCGCCCATGAACATCGCCCTGCCCCTGCCCGACCCCGCCCAGCCAGCGCCGCGCCATCTCACGGTGCCCGTGCGCGTGGGCTCCGGGCCGGCCAGCGTGCTGGTGGGCGGCGGCGCGCCGGTGGCGGTGCAGTCGATGACCAATACCGACACCGCCGATATCGAAGCCACCGCCCGGCAGGTGGCGGCGCTGGCCCGGGCCGGGTCGGAATTTGTCCGGATCACGGTGGACCGGGAGGATGCTGCCCGCTCGGTGCCCTATATCCGCGACCGGCTGGCGCAAATGCGCGTGGCCGTGCCGCTGGTGGGGGACTTCCACTATAATGGCCACACGCTGCTGACGGCGTTTCCGGCCTGTGCCGAAGCGCTCGACAAATACCGCATCAACCCTGGCAATGTCGGCTTCAAGCTGAAAAAGGACAAGCAGTTCAGCCAGATTGTCGAACTGGCAATCTCGCACGGCAAATGCGTGCGCATTGGTGCCAACTGGGGGTCGCTCGACCAGGAATTGCTCACCCGCCTGATGGACGAAAATGCCGCCAGCGCCGCCCCCGTGGAAGCGCGGGCGGTAACGCGCGAGGCGATGGTGCAATCGGCGCTGCTCTCGGCGGCGCGGGCCGAGGAAATCGGGCTGGCGCGGGACAGGATCATCCTCTCCGCCAAGGTCTCCGCCGTGCAGGATCTGATCGGCGTTTACAAAATGCTGGCGGCGCGCTGCAATTATGCGCTGCATCTGGGGCTGACGGAAGCCGGCATGGGCTCCAAGGGGATTGTCGCCTCCGCCGCCGCCATGGGCATTTTGCTGCAGCAGGGGATTGGCGACACCATCCGCGTGTCCCTGACGCCCGAGCCGGGCGGCGACCGCACATTGGAAGTGACGGTGGCGCAGGAATTGCTGCAAACCATGGGCTTTCGCACCTTTGTGCCGCTGGTCGCCGCCTGCCCCGGTTGCGGGCGCACCACATCCACCGTGTTTCAGGAGCTGGCGCGCGACATCCAGAAACACATCCGCGAATCCATGCCGGTGTGGAAGCAGCAATATCCGGGCGTGGAGGGGCTGAATGTCGCGGTGATGGGCTGCATCGTCAACGGTCCCGGTGAATCCAAACATGCCGATATCGGCATTTCGCTGCCCGGCACCGGCGAGACGCCCGCCGCTCCGGTGTTCATTGACGGCAAGAAGGCGGTGACCTTGCGCGGCCCAGCGATAGCCGATGAATTCAAGGCGCTGGTGGCCAGATATATCGAGGAGCGCTACGGGCGGGCTGTGGCCTGACCGGAATATTTGTGGCGACACCCAGCCGGTTTTCAGCCCGCCGCGGGCGTCAAAATTCACATAAACAAATCTTTATATCTTTATTGCCTAAGCGCCTGCCCCCTGCTATAGCCCCGCCATCATAACCGCAGAGGTCCGAGAAATGTCCGCCAAAACCCACGACTATGCCATTGCCGATATCGGCCTTGCCCCCTGGGGCCGCAAGGAAATTGCGATTGCCGAGACTGAAATGCCCGGCTTGATCAAGACCCGCGCCGAATATGGCAAGGCGCAGCCGCTCAAGGGCGCGCGCATCTGCGGCTCGCTGCACATGACCATTCAGACAGCGGTGCTGATTGAAACGCTTCAGGCGCTCGGTGCGGAAATCCGCTGGGCCTCGTGCAATATCTATTCGACGCAGGACCATGCCGCCGCCGCCATTGCCGCCACCGGCACCCCGGTGTTTGCCATCAAGGGCGAGAGCCTCGTCGATTACTGGGACTATACCCACAAGATTTTTGAATGGGCCGATGGCGGCACGCCGAACATGATTCTGGACGACGG
>JAYVYA010000256.1:0-5870 GCA_043784745.1 Hyphomicrobiales bacterium | reverse complement strand
CTGGATGGCTGGCCGCAGGATAATGTCGTGCGCTTCAGCCTGGCCCCGTTCCAGTCGGTTCTGGCAGCGCGGGTCTATGACAGCAACAATGTCGCCCAGCCGCTTGCCCCGTCACTCTGGACGCTGGATGCCAACCCCGAAGCGGCGCGCCTGCTGTTTGTCACCAATCCGCCGCCGCCAGGGCGGGCGATTGCCGGGATCGAGATGGACGTGAGCCTTGGCTATGGCGCAACGCCCGCCGCTGTGCCCGAACCTTTCCGGCAAGCCATCCGGATGCTGGTGGCACGATGGTACGAAAATCGGGGCGATATTCCAGGCGATTCCGGTGCCGCGCACATGCCTGCCAGCGTCGCCGCCCTGCTGGCCCCCTTTGTGCGCGCGAGGCTGTCATGAACGGCGGCATCAGCGGGATGCGCTCCCGCCTTGTTCTCGAAGTGCCGGTGGATGTCACCGATGACACTGGCGGTGTTTCCCGCAGCTATGCGGCGCTGGAAACGCTCTGGGGAATGATTGTCCCTGCCCGCGCCACCGACCGGTTTGTGGGCGAGCGAATGGAACTGGCCATTACCCATTCCATCCGCTTGCGCTACCGCCCCGGTCTCACCGGAGCCATGCGCCTGCGGCTGGGGGCGCGCGTGTTCGTCATCCACGGCATTGAGGATGTGGACGAGCGCCACCGCTACAGCCTGTGCCAGTGCGAGGAGGTCCGGCCATGAGCGCTTCGCCCGTTATCGCCCTGCGCAAGGCCATCCGCACCGCGCTGCTGGCCGATGCCAGCCTTGGTGCCGCGCTGGGCGGCCCACATATTTACGATGAAGCCCCGCGCGAGGCGCAGCCGCCCTACATCGCCTATGGCGACAGCCAGACGCGCGACTGGTCGACGGTGTCGGATCGTGGCACCGAGCAGTTTCTGGTGGTCGAGGTCTGGTCGGTCCAGCGCGGCCTGCGCGAGGCGCTCGACATTGCTGCGCGGGTGATTGCGCTGGCTGACGACCAGCCGCTGGTGCTGGAAGGCCACCATCTGGTCAATTTGCGGCTGGTGTCGATGGAGACCCGGCGCGAGGCCAATGGCCGCTTCGTGCGCGCCAGCATCCGAATGCGGGCGGTGACGGAAGCGCTGTAGGGCGCGTTCTTTCCTTCGCCCGTCCTTCACGGGAAAAGGTGGCGCACTTGGCCCGGATGAGGGCCTTTCCGCAGCAACATTCTTGCGCTTGCAAGGCCCCGCCCAGGCTTTCTCCCGTGAAGGACGGGAGAGGGGGCCCATTGGCGAAATTGATCATAATCACAGGAGACCCCCATGGCTGCCCAAAAAGGCAAGGACTTGCTGCTGAAGCTGGATGACGGCACCGGCACCGGCACTTTCATCACTGTTGCCGGGCTGCGCACGCGCCGTCTGTCGCTCAATGCCGATACGGTGGATGCCACATCCGCTGATTCGCTTGGCCGGTGGCGCGAATTGCTGGCAGGCGCGGGGGTGCTGCGCGCCAGCATTGCCGGGGCCGGCATTTTTAAAGACGCCAGCTCGGACATTCTGATCCGCCAGAATTTTTTCAACGGCATTATCGGCAACTGGCAGATTGTGGTGCCAGCTGTCAAACGCGAAAGTTCATGAGATTCAAACAGACCGTTTCCTGACAAACCAGCAAAGGTGGTGAGAATGCCACGGCAAGCTAATGGGACTCCGTGTAATTTTGTATAAGCATATGAGACTGGATACACCAAACCTCATCAGACGAAACTGACTTTGTGTCAGTCATTTGCATCAGTTGCGCCGCCATGATTCTCTGTGGTTACACACGCAGCCACGGGATTCGGAATGAACTTCAACGCAAACTTCGACAGCGATCCGACATCAAATAGGCTTGGCCGACTGTATGAGCAGCGCAGGATCGGCAAAACGCACGGGTCGCTGCCGAGCCGACTTCAGCTCCGGACTCTTTCGGGACCACAATCGACAGAATCCGAACTCGAAACCGAACTCGTCGAGCAGCTCAATTTTTCCCTGCACGTCCGCGATCTCATTACCCAGATGATCCTGAGATATGATTTTGGCGGGAAGGAACGGAGATATACCGCCGACATCCTGTGCGAACTGACGGCCGACCGCGACATGCAGCCCTGCCTGATGCTTCTGGAAGTCAAACGTGAGGAAGTCCTCGAAAAAGCGGCCGTTGAATCGGCCAGCGGCTGGGCGGAGGCACGGCGCTGGTGCACGCAGAACCATGCTGAATTCTTCGTGGTCACCGAGAGAACCATCCGGACGCCCCATTTGAAAAATGCACGGGCGTTGTCAAAGCATCTCGACAATCTGCCGGAAGACGACCACATGCCGATCCTGCGAAGGGCAGAAAAAGCCCGCCTGACGGTCGCCCAGACGCTGAAAAGCCTCACGGCCGAAGGAATACCGCTCCCGTTCGCGCAAGACGCGATAGAACGCGCCGTCGCCAACAGGCTGGTCGGATGCGACCTAGCGCTTCCCTTTGGTCCCGGCTCCATCCTGCGGCAGCAGACACAGAAAGAACTGAGCTCGCATGACAGCTCGCCGATCCTGCGGCTGATTCGGGGATCGACAGGAACGAAAAATGAACGTATGAAGTGATGATGTATCCAGCGTTGCGTTCGGAACATCATGACGATCATCAACACCAAAAAAGGTTCCAAGGTTCAGTTCAATGGCGAGGCCATGACTGTCGTGGCAAACCAGTCGCTTGAAAAACTAATTCTGAGAGCGCCAGGCGGCGACATGCTGCTTGCCTCCCTCGAAGACATCGCGGCGGAAACCAAAAGGCAAAAGAAACCGGCTGTCGCCACCGATTCGATCCGGCTCGCCAAGGTACCTGCCTACAGGGCCGCATTCGCTGATCTGCTGGACAGTGGCAGAACGACCAGATGCAAAGTCGAAGTTGCTGCAAAAACCATTGGCATCTCAACAGCCACGGCCTACCGCGCTCTGGAACGTTTCCGTCTTACACAGGATATCAGCGATCTTCCGCCACCAACGAAGCCGGGGGGACGGGGTAAATCACGTCTCAATCCGAAGCTCGAAGCGCTCATCGAGGAAAAGATCGACACGATCCTTCTGACGTCCCGCAATTTCTCCATCAAGAAATTCATCAAAGATACAAAGCTCGCCGCAGAAAAACTCGGCTTCACGGTTTCGGACGACACGCTGCGCATGCGCATATCTCAAATCCCCAAACATCAGTGGGTGAGGGCACGCAAGGGCGGTATGGAAGCCCGCAGACTGCTTGATCCCCTGCAGGGATCAACTTCAGGAGCTGACGAACCCTTGCAGTTGGTCCAGATGGACCACTGGAAGGTCGATATGGAAATTCTCAGCGACGATCGCAAGCATGCCATCGGCAGGGCATGGCTGACATTGGCCATCGACGTTTTCAGCCGCTGCGTCTGGGGACTGCATGTCGGTCTCGATGCGCCGGGATCCACTCCGGCCGGTTTCGCCATGATCAATGGAATGGCCCTGAAGGGTCCCGTGCTGCGGGCGCTCGGTCTCGACGCTGAAATGCCGATACACGGCAAACCGGTGAACCTCCACCTCGATAACGCAGGAGAATTCCGAGGGAAGACGATGGACGCAGCCTGCCGCCATTTCGGCATCAACATCAAGTTCAGAGCAGTCGGACAGCCGCAATATGGCGGACATATCGAACGACTCAACAAAATGCTGGCGGTCGAATTCAAGGACCTGCCGGGCGCGACCGGCTCAAATCCAAAGGAACGCAAGGACTTGAAGCCGGAAGTCACGGCTGCGTTCACGCTCGAAGATCTCACCAAGCACGTATGGATGATAATAAACGAATACCATAACAAACCGCATAGCGGCATTGGCGGAAAGACACCCTTGCAGGCCTGGAAAAACCATTTTTTCGGACCGGAAGGACAGAAATGTCCAACTCCCTCGCCGATGATCGACGATCTGGCGATGCGGATCATGTGGTATCCCGTGCAGACGGCGACCATCCAGCGGTACGGGATCAAGGTGGATTACCTCGAGTATTACGATCCGGGCATGCAGTCGCTGGTGCGGAACCGGCGGAGAGGCGAACCTGTCACGATCCGCCGCAATCCGCTGGATGTGCGCGAGATATTCCTGCTTCACCCCATAACCCGGCAGTGGACGTCGGTTGAATGCCGACATCTCTTGTTTCCGCTGGCGAGCATCATCCAGTTCCGTGAGGCCGCCCGCGAAGCGCGCCGACAGAAGCTCAAGCCCACGGCGGCAGTTGTCGCGGAAATTATAATCCGGCGCCAGGAGCATATCGAGACGGCGCAGAAACAGACGAAAACGGCTCGCCGCGAAGCTGCCCGGACCGCCCAACACGCGCGGCAGCGGGCCAGCACACCTGCCGCGCCTGCAGCCAGAGTCTCGAACGTCGTCGCAATGGTCCCAAAAGGTGCAGCCGCAGATCACACCGGAAATTCAGAGCAGGTCGCCAAAAGCGGGGCCATGCCACATAACGGTGCCTCCCGGGTGGATTTCCGCCGGTTCCTCTCGGCGGCATCGACCAAATCAATCGACGAGATGCTCGATGAGTGACGATTGCCAGCATATCCATCCAAGGATGCAGCATTACCTGGCCATCGACGGGGTAGATCGGCTGCACCAATGCTGGAACAAAATCTGGGTGCCGACCCCGTCGACCAAAGAGGCGTTCATCGCCCTGACGGACTGCCTGGCGGCACCGGACAGCGGTAAACCGCGCGGACTCGTGCTGACGGGCATCTCAGATACGGGCAAGACCAGAACCATGCGTCAGTTTCTGGAGGCTCACCCCGCGTCGATGCAGCACGACAGCGAATATGCCGAACACCCGGTGGTCTATGTGCTGGCACCCGACAAGCCAAGCCGAAATGCGCTTTACAAAGCGATCCTGAAAGCGCTCGGACATCCGATTTCCTATCATGCCCGAGAGGATGACCTCCGCGCACTCACCGTCGACATGCTCCAGAAGTGCAGGGTCCGGACCGTCATGATCGATGAATTTCACGATATATCCCACGACCAGGTGAACAATCTGGTCCTGGATTTCCTGAGAGCGGTCAAGGGTTTGATGAATGCAACAGGACGCCCGTTTGTAGTCGGCGGCGTGCCTGCGGTTTTCGTCATCCTGAAGCGTGATCCGGAAAGCTCGTCACGTCTGAGTTCCGTTGTCACGCTCAAGGAACTCTCGCCCAAGAAATTCACCGACACCGTCCTCGGATTCGAGCGTCTGATCCCGCTGCGGCGACCGTCAAACCTGATTGAAGACGAGGAAGCACTATTTCACCTCTACGAACTTTCCGGCGGATACATCGGACGTCTCTCCAACATCCTCTACGACGCCGCGCAGAAAGCGATCACGGAAGGAAGTGAGCGCATCACACTGCCGCTGCTGATGAAGATGCCCGACCGCACAATGGCGAGCGCCGTCGCCAATCTCGCGGACCGCGCCGGCAGGCAGCGGTGACCTCTGTCGCTGGGCAGAAGCTTACGGGCCACGAGACAGCGCACCAAGCCGTTCCGCCGCTCTATCCGGAACTTCCGGTGGCAAAATGGCCTTTCCGCCCCAAGGCGCAGCCGGACGAGCTGCTTTCGAGCTACGTCGTGCGGGTGGCGAACGGCCTGCTCGTGAAACCAAATTCGCTTCTGCACCTGCTGTGGGCCAGCAAGAGACTGGTTCATCAGGACACTGACCACGCCGTGCCGGATGCCTTCGTCCAGCGGCTGGCAGCCGGGACCAGGCTCTATCCGGGCCAGATCACGGCCATGACTGTTGATTTCCACTCAGAAGTGAGCCGGGTTTTTCATTGAGAAGTGAGCCACCTCTGATTATGGTTTTGGGCTCAGGGCTTGGTCAAGTCATTGCTTG
>JAYVYA010000255.1:0-8960 GCA_043784745.1 Hyphomicrobiales bacterium | reverse complement strand
CTCCACCACCCTTGCCGCGCATCTGTGTGATCTGGCCACCGGCGAGGTGCTGGCATCTTCGGGCATGATGAACCCGCAAATCCGTTTTGGCGAAGACCTGATGAGCCGGGTGTCCTATGTCATGATGAACCCCGGCGGCGAGGCGGAACTGACACGGGTACTGCGCGAGGGGCTGGACACACTGGCGGGCGAAGTAGCGGGAGAGGCCGGGCTGGTGCCCGCTGACATCATCGAGGTCACCATCGTCGGCAACCCCGTCATGCACCACCTGTTTCTGGGGCTGGACCCGACGGAACTCGGCGGCGCGCCGTTTGCGCTGACGATTGATGGCGCGCACGAAGCCCGCGCCGCCGACCTTGGCCTGCACTTCAGCCCCGGTGCCCGCATCTACTTGCTGCCGTGCATTGCCGGGCATGTCGGGGCTGATGCGGCGGGCATGGTCCTGTCTGAAGGGCCCTACCTCCAGGACGAAATCCGCCTGCTGGTCGATGTGGGCACCAATGCCGAGATCGTGCTGGGCAACAGGCAGCGCCTGCTGGCCTGCTCTTCCCCCACCGGCCCGGCATTTGAAGGTGCCCAAATCTCCTGCGGCCAGCGCGCCGCGCCCGGAGCCATCGAGCGCATCCGCATCAACCGCGACACGCTGGAGCCGCGCTATAAGGTGATCGGCAATGATCTGTGGTCGGACGATCCCCGGTTTGACCCCACGACCCCGGTGACAGGCATTTGCGGCTCGGGCATCATTGAAGTCATCGCCGAAATGTTTCTGGCGGGCATCATTTCTGCGACCGGCGTGATGGATGGGGCGCTGGCCGCTCGCTCGCCCCGTATCGAGGCTGTCGGACGCACCTTCGCCTATGTGGTGCGCGAGGGCGAGCCGCGCCTGCTGGTCTACCAGACCGATGTGCGCGCCATCCAGCTGGCCAAGGCCGCGCTCTATGCCGGAGCCAAACTGCTGATGCAGCGTTACGGCGTTGAAAAACTCGACCGGATCACGCTCGCCGGGGCCTTCGGCACTCATATTGACCCCGTCCACGCCATGGTGCTGGGCCTTATCCCCGATTGCGCGCCGGACAAGGTGGCCAGTGCCGGCAATGCGGCGGGCACCGGCGCGCGGATTGCGCTGCTGAATGCCGCCGCCAGGCTGGAAATTGAGGCACAGGTGCGCAAAATCGAGAAAATCGAAACTGCGATTGAGCCGGATTTTCAGGCGCATTTTGTCGCTGCCATGGCCTTCCCGCACGGGAGCGATGCTTTTCCGGAATTGGGCAAGCTGGTGGACTTGCCGGCGCGGAATGCTTCCGGTGGTTCGGCGTCCCGGCGCGGCCGGCGAAGGGGCTGAACAGCAAGCCGCCTATTTCCCGATCGCCGTCACCCCGTCAATCACGAACTGCACCGCCAGAGCTGCGAGGATCACCCCCAGCAACCGTGTCAACACGATATTGCCGGTAACGCCCAGCAGGCTGGAAATCCGCCCCGACAGCAGAAAACACACCCAGGTGATCGCCATGATCCCGGCAATCACGCCCATCAGCCCGGCCAGCATGGCGTAATCGCTCCCGGCACGCCCGGCCAGCAGGATGGTGGCGGTGATTGCGCCCGGCCCCGCCATCAGCGGAATTGCCAGCGGAAAGGCGGCGATATTGCGGATGTGGTCAATCGTCACCGCTTCCTCGGCAATCATGCTCTTGCGCCGCGCCCTGAGTTCAAAAATCATCTCGAAGGAGATCCAGAACAGCAGCAGCCCGCCCGCAATGCGGAAGGCGGGCAGGGTGATGCCCAGCGCCTTCATCACAATATCCCCGGCAAAGCCAAAGGCCGCCAGGATGCAAAAGGCGATAATCACCGCCCGCAACGCCACCTCCCGCTTCTGCCCCGGCTCCATCCCCAAAGTCAGGCCAATGAAAATCGGCGCAAGGCCGGGCGGATCAATGGTGACCAGCAGGGTGACAAAGGCGGTTTTGAGGTATTCGGGGAGCATGGCAACCGGCGCGCTATGGTTTGACGCATCATGGTCTCGCAAGCGCTGAATGCCAAGGAAATATGTGAAAAGCCCGCATTATCCTGGCGAGCTGCCCCAAACCGCATGGCCTCCGGCTTTTCTTTTGAAGGTTAGCAGGTTACCGCATGATGACATGCCGCAGGTCGCGACAGGAGACGGGAAATGTTCGATTTGATTTGGCGTTCGCTGGTGATCGGCGCAGGTGCCACCCTTGTGCTGGACTTGTGGGCGCTGTTGCTCAACAAAGTCGCCGGCCTGCCCAGGCCTGACTGGGGCCTTGTCGGGCGCTGGTTTGCGCATCTGCCGCACGGCATCGTATTTCACAAGGATATTGCCAAGGCCGACCCTGTGGCAAATGAACGGGTGATCGGCTGGGTGTGCCATTATCTCACCGGCATTCTCTTCGCCGCTATCCTTCTGGTGATTATGGGCACAGGCTGGGCGCACCATCCCACCTTTCTGCCCGCCCTTATGCTCGGGCTGGTGACTGTCGGAGCAGGCTGGTTCCTGCTGCAACCCGGCATGGGTGCCGGCTGGGCTGCCTCACTGCGCCCCAACCCGTGGCAAATACGGGGGCTGAACATTGTGGGGCATAGTGTGTTTGCACTGGGGTTGTATGGAGCGGCGCTGCTGGTGCGGCAGGGTTAACGCCCCGGATCGCGCACTTCCAGTGCGCTCGTGCGCGGTGGCGGATCGTTCCAAAAACGGCATGATGGAGTTGCGGAAACAAGCGCACTGGAAGTGCGCGGTCCGGGCTGCGCCGCATCAGCTCTTCACCGCTCCCGCTGTCAACCCGCCGACCATATAACGCTTGAAAGTGTAATAAATCGCCGCCGGGGGCAGGGCATAGAGAAAGCCGGTGGCCATCAGCAATTCCCACGGGCTGTCATCGGCGGCCAGAAACACGCCGAGCGCGACCGACAGGGTGAGATTGCTGTCCTTGGACAGCAGCAGATAGGCGTAGAGATATTCATTCCACGCCAGAAGCAGCGCGTAAATGCCGATGGCAACCAAGGATGGCATCATCAGCGGCAGATAGACCAGCCGGAAGATTTGCAGCGGGGTCGCCCCGTCCATTTCCGCCGCCTCGTCCAGCTCGTAGGGCAGCTTGTCCGACGCCTGTTTCAGCACCCAGATCGCATAGGGGCTGGCCAGCGTCACCATGGCGAGGATCAGGGACCATTGATTGTTGAGCAGGCCGTAATTGCCCATGGTGCGATACATCGGCACTGCCAGAAAGGCGGCGGGGATGAAATAGGTGAACAGGGCCAGATTCATCACCGTGCCGCCGCCACGCACTTTCAGCCGGCTGATGGCAAAGGCGGCGGTGGTGGCGACAAACAGCGTCAGTACCCCCGTTGTGGCGGCAATCAGCACCGAATTGCCCATTTGCTGCCAGAAATGTCCGAGGTAATAATGCTCCTGGTTCAGCACCACGGCGAAATTGCGCAGCGTCGGATGGTCCGGCCACAGCTTGCCTTCAAACGCTTCCTGCTTGGTAGAAATGGCAAACAGCAGCAGGTGATAGATCGGCAAAATCGTCCACAGCAGCACAGGAAGGCCGATGAGCAGCAGTCCGGCCTCCCGGCTGATGGTGCGCAGCGAGAGCCGGTTCATTTGTTCAGCCGTTTCATCATAAACCACACCAGCGGGAGCACGAACGGGAGCGCGACAATGATTGCCGCCATCGACAGATCTACCTGATCTAGCCGGAGGTAGCGGATGCCGAGCGTTGCCAGCACATGGGTCAAATCTGCCGGCCCGCCGCCGGTGAGCAGATAGACCGAGTTGAAATCCCCCAAAGTCCAGATCATCGAGAGGATGGTGCAGGTGAGATACAGCTGGCGCATCGACGGCCAGGTGACAAAGCGGAATTTCTGCCAGCCAGTGGCCCCGTCAATCGAGGCACTCTCGTAAAGGTCGGCGGAAATCGCCAGTCGCCCGGCAATCAGGATCAGCGTCCAGAATGGCAACGATTTCCAGATATGCACCAGCATGGCAATCGCCAGCGCCAGCGTCGGATCGTTGAGCCAGTTTGGCCCGTCCTGCCCGGTAAAGCGGAAAATCAGCTGGTTGATCAGCCCCCATTCCGGATTGAGCATGAAACGGAACGACAGGATGGTGGGAATTGACGGCATCGCCCAAGGCAGGATGAACAAGGCCATCAGCGCCTTGATCCACCAGCGAGAAGTGACGAAAAAGCCGGAAAGGCCGAGCGCAACCACCATTTTGACATTGATGCCGATCACCAGGAACGCCAGCGTATTGAAGGCCGAGCGAGCGAAAATCGGGTCCTCGAACAGTTTGACGTAGCTCTCGGGATGACGGCCGATCCACAGGCCATAGCCGACGGGGTAAAGCACGAATACGAGGAACACCAGCACGTAAGGAGCAAGGAAAATCAGCCCCCAGAATTGCGCCGGCGACATCTGGCCTTTGGGGCTTCTGGCAGCGGCGGGAATGGCTAGGGTATCGGCCAGCACGGACATGATCTTGCCCTGGGGTGTTTGAAAAGCGGTGGAGCCGCTTCCCGGGAGCGCGGACTTCCAGTCCGCTCCTGGTGCACTTCAATGTCAGGTTAACCAGCACGAATAGTGTGGCGGAAAAAGCGGACGTGCCGTCCGCCCCTGGTGCACTTCCATGCCAGACCAGCTGGCACGAAACGGGCGGCAGCAGTCCGCGCTCCCAGGAGCCTAGCCAGCCACCAGCTTGATCCGCGCAATCATCTCGTCCACCGCCTTGTCCACCGGCACCTTCTCGTTGACGATGCGGTTCATCGCCTTGGCCCAGACATTCTCGTTGTTGAGAATGGTGAACTTGTAGTTTTTGGTGAATTCGAATGTAACCGTCCCGGCTGCATACTGGTCATGCACTGACTTGCGGTGGCGGTCGGCCTG
This sequence comes from Hyphomicrobiales bacterium, assembly GCA_043784745.1. Lineage (GTDB taxonomy): Bacteria > Pseudomonadota > Alphaproteobacteria > Rhizobiales > Beijerinckiaceae > JAYVYA01. Next base: position 4,061 of record JAYVYA010000255.1, on the reverse strand, counting down.
CCAGAACGGGCTTTCCTGCGCTGCCTTCATCACCGGATACCAGCGTCCCAGCGACCCCTCGACATAAGGTGTCAGGTTTTCCGGCTGCATCAGGAAGTTGATGAATTCCTTGGCCCGCGCCTTGTTCTTGGCCGCTTCAAACACCACACCGGTTTTCACCGCCGTGCGGTATTGCATTTTGGTGCCGTCCGGCTTGTCAGGGAAACCGGCGGTGCGAATGATGTCATAGTAATTTTTCCTGGCCTGCTCGCGCGCATCGGCGGCCAAAGTCTCATTATTGTAATCATCCAGCCATTTGGCGGCGATGGAAATCGTCGCATTATGGGTCATGATCGTCGTCTTGTTGTGGAAGGCGATATTATTGTCCGGGTCCTTCCAGCTGGTGGAGGAGGGCGGAGTGCAGCCTTTGATATAGGGATTGGTATAGTCCGTCATCGCGCCGATCAGGCCTTCGCGCACTTTGGGGTCATCAACCAGCAGCTTGCCGTCATCGGCCACCAGCTTGACGTTATAAGCGTCCATGAAGGTCAGGAACGAGAAGAAACTGTCGGAGGAATCAACGCCCATGGGCTGGCCGATGCCAAAATCGCGCTTGCCGCTCTTCTTGCGCAATCCAACCTGGGCCTTGTCGCACCAGAACGACCAGTAATCGGCCCATTTGGTCGGAATATCGCTTTCCTGATAGCCCGCATCGGCCAGCATATCGGTCCAGTATTCGACATGCATGGTCTGCTGTTTCAGCGGGAAGGCGAAATAGGCCTTGACCTTGGTCTTGTCATTGTAAAGAAGCGTCGTTTCCAGCGTGTTGGGGGCATAGGCGCCCTTCAGCGGGATCAAAATATCCGACAAATCAGCCAGCTTGCCGTCAAACGCCCATTTGCCGGTGACCTGAAAATCGAAGACATGGGCAAAAGTCACATCCGGCACATTGCCAGCGTCGAGCGCGGCAACGGTTTTGGGGATCATGTCCTGTTCGGCATATTGCGACAGGTCGACTTTCACACCAAACTTGTCCTCATATTTCTTGATCGCCGCAAACAGCGCATCATCTTCGGATTTGTAAAAGCCCTTGACCCACCAGATGGTGAGCGTATCCGCCGCAATAGCAGGCATGGCAAAGACGCTGGACATCAGCGCGGCCAGTGCAAGGCTTTTAAATTGTGGTGTTTTCATCGGTGACACTCCCGTTGCGGCACCCTGTGGCGGGTGCTCGTTGGCCTTCAGCCATTTGAGTTCCGCTAGCCGGTGCTCCTCGCCAGTGGTTGCCATCAACATGGCGGAAGCTGCGGCCAAGCGCAACTGCAAAAGGCATGGCGGCATGTTTGCGCGAACATGACCTTTGGCTAGGCGGGCATGGGCTCGCAGATTATTGAGCTACCCGCAGGTTTCGCAGGGCCGGTCCAGCGCCTCAAGCGCCAGATCGCGCAGCTTCCTTGAGAGCTACCGGATTGCGGGTCAGGGAAGCGGCAGGGAAATGCTGCATTGAAAACTCTCCCTGAAAGCAAATGACAACATTTACCGTTCACCCCGCTGCCGCAACAATCCCCAGCAAAAACCCGATTTCCGCCACTTGCTGCGCGGCCCCGGCGACATCCCCCGTCTGCCCGCCAATCTGCGCCTTGGCCAGCCGCGCCATGCCATAGGCCAGCAATCCGGCCCAAAACCCGCCCGCCAAAACCGCCCGCACCGGAACCCCGGCCAGCAACGGCAGCAAAGCCAGCGCCAAAGCCAGCCCGGCCGCCAGTTTCAGCGCGCCCGGCGAGGGGCGGCCCGCCGCAAACCCGGCACCTTCGGCCCGCGCCGGGAGCAGCAGCACGAGGGGCAGCAGGCCGAGCGCGCGGGAAATACCGGCGCTGGCCACCAGCACCAGCGCCGCCCGCCAAAAACCATGCCCGGCCAGCGTGCCAAGTGCCAGCACCCGCAGCAGCAGCGACAAAACCAGCACCACCCCGCCAAAAGTGCCGATGCGGCTGTCTTTCATGATTTCCAGTTTGCGCGCCAGATGGGCTCCGCCACCAAATCCGTCGGCGCAATCGGCAAGGCCGTCTTCGTGCATCGCGCCTGTTGCCAGCACCATGGCGGTCAGGGCCAGCGTGGCGGCAATCATCGGCGGCAAGCCCGCGACCATTGCCAGCCCCAGCACCAGCGCGGCCAAAGCCCCCACGACAGCCCCCGCGAGCGGCAGCATCCGGACGATGCGGGAGAAATCCGGCATGGCAAACGCCGCGGTCTCGAAAGGCAGGGGCGGCACCGGCAAGCGAGTGTAGAACCGCAGGCAGGCGGCGAGGTCGGCAGCAGGTTGGCGCAGGCCGCGGACCAGGGGCTGGCTAGCAAAATTCATGCCCCTGTGTGCGGCGTCCCGCCTGAATTGTCGAGAGGGAAGCGCAAAATCGCCCCTTTCACTGCGCCTGCCCCCGGTCTATGCACGCAAGCTTTCAGCCAGGAGAATCCCATGAGCAAAACCGGCCTGCCCTTTGACGACATTCGCGCCCTGCTGCCGCTGATGCCCGAGGCCGCGCCCAATGCTGTTGCTGACGTCAAGGCGCGGGACAGCCAGCTGACCAAGCCGCCAGGCTCGCTCGGGCGGCTGGAAGAGCTGGTCGAATGGCTCGCCGCCTGGCAGGGCAAGGCCCGCCCGACAATGGACCGGCCCGTGGTCGCGGTGTTTGCCGGCAACCATGGCGTTGTTGCGCAAGGCGTCTCGCCGTATCCCGCCTCCGTTACCTCGGCGATGGTGGCAAATTTCTCGGCCGGCGGCGCTGCCATCAACCAGATGTGCGCCGCATATGGCATTGGCCTGAAAGTGTTTGAACTGGCACTGGAAATGCCGACGCAAGATATTACCCAAACCGCCGCCATGGACGAAAAATCCGCAGCCGCCACCTTCGCCTTTGGCATGGAGGCGATTGCGGGCGGCGCGGATGTTTTGGGCCTTGGCGAAATGGGTATCGGCAATACCACCATCGCCGCCGCCATTTATTATGCGCTGTATGGTGGCACGGCTGCCGGCTGGGTGGGCCGGGGCACCGGGGTGGATGATGCCGGATTGCAGCGCAAGATTGCGGCAGTGGAAACTGCGGTAGCCCTGCACAAACCGCACTTGAACGACCCGCTGGAAGTGCTGCGCCGCCTAGGCGGGCGCGAGATTGCCGCCATGGCCGGGGCGATTCTCGCTGCAAGGCTGGAGCGTGTGCCGGTGGTGCTGGACGGCTATGTCGTCTGCGCTGCCGCCGCCATCCTGCACGCCCTGGACCCAGCCACGCTCGACCATTGCATTGCCGGGCATCTGTCAGCCGAGGGTGCCCATGCCCGCGTGTTGCAAAAGCTTGGCAAAAAGCCGCTGCTGCAGCTGGGGATGCGGCTCGGCGAAGGTTCTGGCGCGGCCATGGCGATCGGGTTGCTGAAAGGCGCGCTTGCCTGCCACACGGGCATGGCGACGTTTGCCGGGGCGGGCGTGGCGAACAAGGATTGAGGCGAAACATGGTTCACCCAACTATCACCCCGGCCCAGCGCCTCCAGGGCCGCGTCCTCGCCGCGCTGGCAGCCGATGCCGTGCAGGCAGACTTCCAGACCATCGCCCAGCCCTGGCTAACCCTTGCGTTTGAGGGTATCCCCGGAGACCGCCATTTCGGCTGGCTCCGGGCGGCTGACGCCCGCACGCCTCATTACCGGCGCGGCGAGCCGATCCGCAATATCCGCCAGCTCTCCATTGTTTCGGTTGAAGAATTGGCTGAAATTGCCGCGCACCTTGACCTGCCCGGGGTCAAGCCGGAATGGCTTGGTGCCAATCTCGTGCTGGAGGGCATCCCCGCCCTGTCTTTCCTGCCGCGTGGCACCCGCATCGCCTTTCCTTCCGGCGCGGCGCTGGCGGCGGAGGGCTATAACCCGCCTTGCACCGGGCCGGGCAAGGCGGTGCACCAGGCGGCGGGTCCGTCACCGCAAGCCTTCGTCAAAGCCGCCTCCCGCCGTCGCGGCATTGTCGCCAGTGTGGAAAAAGCCGGACTGGTGCGGGCGGGGGATGCAGTGAAAGTGTTTGTGCCGGAACAATGGATATTTTCCGC
>JAYVYA010000254.1:0-5645 GCA_043784745.1 Hyphomicrobiales bacterium | reverse complement strand
CCGCAGCGCATCCCCAGGACAGGGTGATGCCAGCGCCGCTGTGCCCGTAATTGTGGATGAGATATTTGGTGCCGCCGGGGCCTTCAAGCGGTGCATCCTCGCCAAGCCGCACGCCGCCATTGCGGTGCGGCCTGACGCGGGCGATGTATTTTACGCTCTTGCCCAGCTTGGCAAAGTCTGGTCCGCGCAGGTTTACCAAGGGCACCGGCGCAACGGGCCGGGGCTCGGCCAAATCCGCAAGGGCAAGGCCGGGTGCTGCCAGTGCCGCCGCACCCCCGGCCGCCAGCCGCAGGAATTCCCGCCGGGATTTCCGCATTTTCTGCCCCCCGCGACAGAACCTAGTTTCGCCGCGTCTGCTTGGCCCGGTAGTCGCCGTCCTCATTGCGTTCAAACACTTCATCGACTTGCGGATGGCGCAAGGGGACCGGCGAATGGTCGATCAGCAGGTTTTGCTCCGAGACATAGGCGACATATTCCGTCTCGGCATTTTCGGCGAACAAATGGTAGAACGGCTGGTCCCGGCGCGGACGCACATCGGCAGGAATGGACTGCCACCATTCCTCCGTGTTGGAAAATTCCGGATCCACATCAAAAATCACGCCGCGAAACGGATATTTGCGATGCTTGACCACCTGGCCGATGCCGAATTTGGCGATGTGCGATTTCATGGGAGGGGACCGGGAGAGATTTTGCAGCCTGAAGCTACCGCCGCAACCGGGGGCAAGTCAACTTCCGCCTCATAACCCCATTTGCAGCCATGCCCGCTTGTCCCACGCCAGCAAGCCCGATTCTGTGTGATTTGACACATGAATGACATGGTTGGGCATTTTTTACGCCTATTGCGTGGCTGATTCATGTCAAACCCGCCTCAAAACCCGTAAGCCGCCGCCATTCCAGCATCCCCTGCCGCCACCTGCCGCGCCAGATCGACCATCACCCTGGCCTGTTTCCACGTCGCATCGTCCTGCATTTTGCCGTCAATCATCACCGCCCCGGAGCCGTCCGGCATGGCCTCGACAATCCGCCGGGCAAAGGCGACCTCGCCCGGATCCGGCGAAAACACCTTTTTGGCAATGCCAATCTGGCTGGGGTGCAGCGTCCAGGCACCGGCACAGCCCATCAGGAAGGCATTGCGGAATTGCGCCTCGCAAGCCGCCAGGTCGGAAAAATCGCCAAACGGGCCATAGAATGGCTTGATGCCATTGGCGGCGCAGGCATCCACCATTTTGGCGACGGTATAATGCCACAAATCCTGCTGGAACGCGGCGCGGACGCTGTCTCCCGCCGCATCGGCCAGCACTTTGTAGTCCGGGTGGCCGCCGCCGACCCGTGTGGTCTTCATGGCGCGCGAGGCAGCGAGGTCCGCCGGGCCAAGGCTCATGCCATGCATCCGGGGCGAGGCGCTGGCGATGGCATCGACATTCCCAACGCCCTCGGCGGTCTCCAGAATCGCATGGATCAGCACCGGCTTTTGCAGGCCATGCCGCGCTTCCAGCTGGGCCAGCAGCTGGTCGAGGTAGTGAATGTCCCACGGCCCCTCCACCTTGGGCAGCATGATCACGTCCAGCTTGTCGCCCGCCGCCGCCATGATTTCAGTCACATCATCCAGCATCCATGGCGAGTTGAGTGCGTTGATCCGGGTCCACAGCCCCGTGCGGCCAAACACATGGGTGCGGGCCATGGCGATGAAACCGGCGCGGGCCGCCAGCTTGGCATCGACCGGCACCGCATCCTCCAGATTGCCGAGCACAACGTCGACCGTGCCGATCAGCTCGCCCAGTTTGGCACGGACTTTTTCATTGTGCGGGGGCACAAAATGGATCATCCGCTCCAGCTTGGGCGGCAATTCACGCAGGGGAAGAGGCGCGCCGGTTGCCAAAGGCTCAAAAAACTTGCGCGGCAATTTCATGGTTGATCCCTCAGGCTTATGCTGCGCCGCACAATAAAGCGGAAGCGCCTCCCGCGCAACATTCAGAATGGAAACATCAAATCCTGATATGTATCAGTGGTTAACTGCGGCTTCCGGACTCTGAACCAGAACCTGAAGTCCTTCATGCAACTTCAAACCATGCCGCCAGTCCAGTGCCGCCATGCTCCAGCATCATGCATTCTACCAGCCATTTGCCGGGATTGTCGGCAATGAAGGCGATGTGGTGGGTCTTGCCCGCCTCAATCACCAATTGGTCGCGCCAGTACGGCTCCCAACCGTCATCAAGGTCATGCAGCAGGCGGATGTTGTGGCCATGGAAATGCATGGCATGGGCCTTGGTGCTCTTGTTGGCCAGCCCCATCAGCACCGGAGTGCCCGCCTTGACGGAGAACAACGGCTTGGCCGGCAGGCCGTACGTGCTGGTGCCGTTGATTTTCCACAGATGGTTTGAATCACCATGCAAATTGGCCTCGATCACCAGTTCCAGCTTTTTGGAATCCTGCAACCGGATCACCGCAGGCAGGCGCGGGTTGAGCGGCTGGCGCGTGATCGGGGGCAAAGCGTCGCGGGCTTCGCCTTCGGATTTAAACACCACAAGGTCACAATCGGGCTCGTTCTCGCCGCGCAAAATCACCCGGGCTTCGCCGCTGGCGGGCAGGTCAAACATCAGGTCAAACCGCGAGCCGGGGCTGGAGGGCAGGCTGCGGCGCACCGGCTCGAACGGATCGCAGTTTTGCCCGTCAATCGCGGTGATCAGCGGCCGCATTCCGTCAAAACTGATCGCGGTTAACCGGCCCACTGTCGCATTGGCCAGCCGCAGCTGCACCCGTGAGCCCGGCTTCAGCACATGCCGGTCTGGCACCGCGCGGGCATTGAGCGTCACCAGTCTGGTGAGTGCCCCGCGATGGCCACCATCCGGCAAGGTGTTGAACGCGCCCGTAATGCCGCCCTTCTCATCCACTTGCCAGTCGTCCAGCGTCGCCAGCAGTTCCAGATCACACACCGGCGGTTCGGCTTCATCGACAATCAGCAGCCCAAACAGGCCGCGCGCCATTTGCTGGGCGTGGTTGGCAAGGTGCGAGGGCCGGTAGAGATACGTGCCCGCATCGGGCGCAGCAAAAGCATAATCAAACGAGCCACCGGGCGGAATGGGGGCCTGGGTCAGGCCCGGCACCCCATCCATCGCATTGGGCAGCCGCACACCCTGAAAATGCAGGGCGGTGGGCTGGTCCAGCCGGTTGAGCAGCCGGATTTTCACCATCTCGCCCTGCTTGACCCGCAATACTGGCCCCGGCACCAGCCCGTCATAGGCAAAGACCGGCGTTGCCTTCGACGGCTCCGGCAAAAGGCGGAGCGTGCCCTTGCGCGCCTCCAGCACGCGAAAGCCGTCCTGCGGCGGGGCGGGGGCCTGCGCCCGGGCGGGCAGGGTGATGAGGCTGGCGGCAAGGCTGGCGAGGGTTTGGCGGCGGGTGGGCGGCAAATGCAGGTCCATCAAATCGAAAATCCGGCAGGAAAGCTTATCGCTGTCGTCCCCGCCTGCCAAGTCTCATCGCGGGCCTGCCCGTCACCATGTCCTGCGCGGCGCGGGTTGTGCCCCAAAAATATTTGTCGCATCCCCCCGCACCCCTTGCTATAGAGCGCGACCTGCGTGGATGTTGCGCGCGTGAAAAGCGGCTGCGGGCGTGGCGGAATTGGTAGACGCACTGGGTTTAGGTTCCAGCGGCGAAAGCTGTGGGGGTTCGAGTCCCTCCGCCCGCACCAGTTTTTCGCGCTGGCTGCTGAACGACTGATAGGCACTGAAACGAAGGGGATGCCGGATGATCCGCCAGCCCGAACCCTTGAACGGATGAAGGCAAGACGATGCAAGTGACCGAAACGCTCTCGCAAGGCTTGAAGCGCGAATATAAAGTGGTGCTGCCCGCAGCGGTTCTGGCCGAGCGGCTGAATGGCCAGCTGACCGAGATGAAGGACAAGGTCCGCATCAACGGCTTCCGCCCCGGAAAAGTGCCGATGGAGCCTTTGCGCAAGCTCTATGGCAAGAGCGTCATGGGCGAGGTGGTGCAGAATGCCGTCAATGAAGCCAACAAGAAGATTGTGGCCGACCACGGCCTGCGCCTGGCGCTGGAACCCAAGATTGATTTCCCCGGTGACCAGGCCGAAGTCGAGCGTGTGCTCGAAGCCAAAGGCGACCTCGCTTTCACCGTCAACCTCGAAACCCTGCCGAAATTTGACGTCGGCTCGTTTGAAGAGGTGGAGCTGGTGCGTCTGGTGGCCGAAATCCCCGACAGCGAGCTGGAAGCCGGGCTGGAGCGCCTTGCCACCCGTAACCGCACCTTCGCCGTGCGGGAGGATGTACACGCCATTGCCGCAAAGGGCGACCGCGTCACCATTGATTTTACCGGCAAGCTCGGCGAGGAGCCGTTTGAGGGCGGCGCTGGCACGGATGTCGAAGTGATCATCGGTTCGGGCAGCTTTATTCCCGGCTTTGAAGAGCAGCTGGAGGGCATCAAGGCGGGCGAGCACCGCGTGCTCAATGTCACCTTCCCCGAAGCCTATGCCTCGCCCAAGCTGGCCGGGCAGGCCGCGACTTTTGAGGTCACCGCCAAGGCCATCGCCGCGCCCGATGCGCTGGAAATGGACGAAGCCTTTGCCAAGGGCTTTGGTTTTGAGGGCATGGACGATTTGAAGAAGGCCCTGCGCGAAAACCTGCAGCGCGACAATGACAAGGCTTCGCGCGACAAGCTGAAACGCAGCCTGCTGGATGCGCTGGACAAAAAATATTCGTTCGACCTGCCCGAAGGCCTGGTCGGGATGGAATTTGCCAATATCTGGCGCCAGGTCGAGGCCGAGCATCAGGCGTCCGGCCGCACGTGGGAACAGGATGACACCACCGAGGAAAAGGCCCGCGACGAATATCGCCGCATTGCCGAGCGCCGCGTGCGTCTTGGCCTCGTACTGGCCGAAGTCGGCGACAAGGGCGGCACCCAGATTACCGATGAGGAAGTCACCGCCGCCCTGATCGCCCGCGCCCGCGCCTATCCCGGCCAGGAGAAAATGATCTGGGAGCATTACCGCAAGAACCCGGAAGCCCTCGCCGAAATCCGCGCCCCGCTGTTCGAGGAAAAGGTCATCGACCACATCCTCGGCCTCGCCAAGGTGACGGACAAGGCGGTGTCGAAGGATGAATTGTTCAAGGTGGAAGACGAAGGGGTGGTTTGAGGGCGGCTGCTTGCAGGTGGAACGGGTTGAAAATTGCGCCTTCACGGGCGCTTTTTTTTTATTGACATTTTGAATTTTTGCGCCTGTATGGGCGCATGGAATTGAACCATGCCGGCCATCTAAACGCATCGTTCCAAAAATATCCGGCGGCTTGAACGCGAAGGCCGGGAATTGGTGCGTCACGGTGCTGAGCACGATGTTTTCAGGCATTTCTCAAAGGTCGGTGTTGTGTCGGTTCCGCGCCACCGCACTCTGTCTTCCGGCGTCGCACGTCAGATTGCTGAAACCGCCGGCTGGATTTGAGCCGCACCGCCGGGAATGCCGCAGGAGGCAGATATGGCTCGTTATTTTGCATTGGTGGACGGCAATGCCGGGGCCTACGGCGTTATATTTCCTGATCTCCCCGGTTGCACGGCAATGGGTGCCACCATGGATTCCGCCATCGCCAATGCCGCTGATGCGATGCGTGACTGGATGGATGTGACATCGGAATGTG
>JAYVYA010000253.1:0-3777 GCA_043784745.1 Hyphomicrobiales bacterium | reverse complement strand
CCTGCTTCGCATACCCCTCATCCGGCGCTTCGCGCCACCTTCTCCCGCAGGGGGAGAAGGGAAGTGGCGGGTGATTCAGATAAAACACATCACGCTCTAGGTTTGGCGGTGACCGGACAAGGAAAGGGCGGCCTCCGGGCCGCCCTTTTCGTTGCGGCTGCCAGATGTTTTCCCGCCCTATTGCGCCGCAGCCAGCCTGGCCGGGCTGTCCAGATGTTCGCGGAACGCCGCACAGGGCATGGGGCGACCCAGCAAAAAACCCTGGACTTCGTCGCAGCCGAGCAGGCGGACCGCATCAAGCTGGGCTTGGGTTTCGACCCCTTCGGCAACCACTTTGAGGTCGAGCGCCCGGGCAATGGCCGATACGGCCTGGACAATCGCCACCGATTCGCGGCTTTCGGGCAAGTCCTTCACGAAGGCGCGGTCCAGCTTCACCTTGGTGAAGGGATAGCGCTTGATGTAGGACAGGGAGGAATAGCCCGTGCCAAAATCATCCAGCGCCAGCCCAACCCCGAGCGCACGCAGTTCCAGCAGCACCTTGCCGACGACATTGGCATCCTGAATGAAGAGCGATTCGGTCAGCTCCAGATCCAGCCGCGCCGGGTCCAGCCCGGTTGCAGCCAGTATTTCAGCCACTGTGGCAGCAAAATCGCCGGAGATCAGCTGGGTCACCGCGACATTGACGGCAATTCCGATATGGGCCGGCCAGTTCACCGCGTCCATGCAGGCCTGGTGCAAGACCCATTTGCCAACAGGCACAATCAACTGGCTCTTTTCCAGCAGGGGGATGAATTGGGCGGGCGAGACCAGCCCGCGCTCGGGATGCTGCCAGCGGATCAGCCCCTCCGCCCCGACAATTCCCGCCGCCGCAAAGCTGGTCTGCGGCTGGTAGAATACCCGGAATTCACCGCGCTCCAGCGCCAGCTGCAATTCCAGTTCCAGCGCCTCACTGGCCACCAGTTTGGCTTCCGTGCCCGCCAAGTAATGCCGGATCACCCGGCCACCGGCGGCCTTGGCGTCGGCCAGGGCCAGCCCGGCGCGGCGCACACCACTTTCTGGCCCGGCACCAGCCTCCAGTTCGGCAATGCCAATGCTGGCGCTCAGCAAGGCCCGCCGCCCGCCGATGTCGAGGGGCTGCTCCAGCATCTGGATGATTTTTTCGGCACTGCCCCTGGCTTGGTCCGAGCTGGCCAGCAAGGCGAATTCGTCGCCGTCGGTGCGCGCCAGGAAGGCTGTTGGCCCCGCCACACTGGCGAGTTGCCAGGCAAGGTGCTGCAGCGCCGCATCACTCCACGGCTGGCCCATGGCGTCATTGACGGCCTTGAACCGGTCAATATCAATCAGCAGCAGGCTGGTGCCGGCCGTGGCGCTGACCGAGGAAATCTGTTCGACAAAGCTGTTGCGGTTGGGCAGGCCCGTCAGCCCGTCGATGCGGGCGAGGCTGGCGATTCGCGCCTCGGCGCGGCGGCGGCTGGTGATGTCCTGCAGCGTCACGCAGACCGCTTCGCGGCCGGGATCATCCGCCTCCTTGCCCGCAAAGAAGGAGGTTGACCGGGTATATTCAAACACCCGCTCCCCGTCTGAGCCGCCGGTGATGTGGACGATTCCCTGGCTTTCGGGCTGTGACGGGTCGCGGTCCCCGCTGAAAAGCGCGGCAAGAGGCGGTGGCAGCCTCGATTGCGCCGGATATCCGAAATTGTCCGGCAGGGGACCGAGACTGAAATTGCGCAAGGCCTCGGAACTGGCCGCGCGGATGTTGCCCGCCGCATCCACCACAATGATGGCGGAAAAGCTGTCCTCAAACACCCGGTCAAGAATGGCCTGGGTCGCCCGTTTTTCGGCGTGGGCCGCTTTCCACAAAACGCCGCGCTCCAGAATTTCGCGCACCACTATTGCGAGTGCCGCCACCAGCAGCACCAGATGCCAGCCAGCCGTGTTTAACGAAACCGGGAAATGCCATTGCAGGGCCAGTGCCAAAGCCTCCAGAACGAGCGACAGGGCCAGCACGACACCGAGGGCCATGGTGGAAGGCAGCAGCCAGAGCACCAGGAAGGCCATTAGCACCAGCAGGCCAGCCACCAAAGCGCGAATGCCCCCGCTTTCCCCCGTGATCGCTCGCGCCTGCACCAGCGTCTCAGTGGCCAAAGCGTGAACCAGCGACCCCTGAATCACGCCATAGCGGGGCACAGTGAAATAATCGCGCAGCGCCACCGAACTGGCGCCGACAATGATTTTCTTGTCCGCAATCCGCGCGGACGCAATCTGGCCAGCCAGCAGGTCGGCCACCGAAACATGATCAATGCTGGCCGCATTGATGCCGTAGTCAATGCGGAAGCTGGTCTGGCCTTGCTGGCCCGGCCCGGCCAGAACAGAGGACAGCGAGGGAATGGTTTCTCCGCCCGCCAGCGCGCTGGCTGGAACGGACCGTATCAGCCCGTCCGTGTCGACAAACACATCAGCCAGCGCCAGCCAAGCCTGGCTGGAAAAGCGCGGCAAAGGCACCACCAGACTGAGCCCGGGCGCAGCCGCAGAAAGCCGCTGGCGTTCTGCGGCCAGCACGACAATGCCCTGGGCATTGGCCAGCGACGCTTCAAAACTGGCATCCGCCGCCTCGCTGGTGCGGGAACTAAAATCAACGTCAAAGGCAATCTGGCTCGCTCCACCCGCAGTGAGGCGATCCACAATGGAGGCATGCACCGTGCGCGGCCACGGCCAGATGCCGATGGCAGCGATGCTCTTCTCGTCGATATCGACCAGAACGACATTGCCGGTTGGCGGGCGCTGGGCCAAAGCAAACCGTGCATCGCGAATGGCATCATTCAGCCCGCCAAGGCCGGATGGCCAGGTCACCGCAACGGCGAATGCCGCCAGAGCGGCGGCTGCGAGCGCAAATTTGAGGCGGTTGCGGACGGACGACTTCATGCCGGGCAACAGCCTTCCCGGTCAACGCGGGCAAGAGCCTCAACGGAGGAACCGGACCTCATTTATTGCCTCCATGCCCGCCATTGCCATTGCCACCATTGCCGCCGTTGCCGCCGGTGCCACCATTGCCGCCGGTGCCGCCATTGACACTGCCGCCGGTGCCACCATTGCCGTCACCACCCGGCTTGCCGCCATTGCCGTTGTTGCCGTCACCACCCGACCTACCGCTGTTTGCCGAATTACCCGAATTGCCGCCACCGCCCGCTTTACCGCCGGCGTTGCCAGCTCCCGCTGCCGCGTTGGCACCCTCGTTTTCAAGGCCGCCGGCAACGCCTTGCGCGGCTGCCGCCGAAGTCTTCGACTGGCTCGGGGCGAAGGCTTGCGCGACACGCGAAGCGCGGGCCTCGCCGGCGACCACGCCCGGCAAATGCCCCGGGCCGCTCACCGAAAGGCCACCTGTCGCGCCTGGAACGGTGCCTGCGGACTGCCCCTGCCGGAGATCAACCGTTTTGCCCGACGACAATTGCGTGACCTGGACCACGCCATGGTCCACGCTTACCTTGCTCTGGCCATTTTTGACTGTGGTGGTGAAATGCGTGCCCTTGACCAGAGCAGCCAGCACCGGCGTTTCGACAGTAAAATACGGGGCGGAACGCTTTTCAACTTCCAGTTCAATCGTTCCCGACTTCTGCAGCACCTGCGTCGTATTGGCTGCGGTGTCGTACACAACAAGGGTCGTGCCGGGCGAGACGAAGATCCCTCTGTGCCAACGACAATGAGACAAACACCCGCCGGGAGTTTAGCCTTGAGGGCTAAGGTTAGAACATCCCATGGTTATGCCTGCTTTGACTCACA
>JAYVYA010000252.1:0-5316 GCA_043784745.1 Hyphomicrobiales bacterium | reverse complement strand
GCCGGTCGCCTTTGACCAGCGCCGCAAAAATCGCCTGGTGCTCGGCCAGAGAAACGAGCATCCGGTCCGGCGGGGCCAGCAGCAGGCGGCGGATGCGCTCCAGGCTGGAGCGCAACCCTTCCAGAATGGCGATGGTCTGCGACAGGTGCAATCCGCCGGCAATCAGGCGGTGAAATTCGATATCCTGCGCGTAAAAGCCGGAGAGGTCACCCGCCTCGGCTGCGGCCTGCTGATAGCGCATGTTGCGCTCCAGCGCGGTGCGGGTGTCCGCCGAAAGGCAGTGCGCCAGTTCTCCAGCCATTTCCGTCTCCAGCCCGCGCCGGATCATCATCCATTCGCGCACATCGGCGGCAGCGATTTTCCCGACAAACGAGCCATGCTGCGGTTCGATCACGACCAGCCGCTCGAAGGCCAGCCGGTTGAGGGCGGTGGAAACCGGAAAACGCGAAACGCCGAGACGGGCGCAAAGCGCCAGCTTGTCAATGGCGGCACCCGGCTCCAGCCCGCCGCTCAGGATCGCCGATTTTATTTCGGCGTAGACTTGTTCGGCCTTCGAACCACGGCGGGAGTCCCGGCTGTGCAATCCCTCTCCAGTTATGACTGGATTCATGATTTTGTTTCCCGCATAGATAACGACAATTGTTTAATTCAATGATCTAGCATGCCAGACGCTAGTGACACCACAACCCTTCGTCAATAGAGTTGGGTTAAATAGTTCACAACCAACCTGTTGGAACATGCCATGACCCTTGCCGCACTCCCGCTCGCTCCTGCCCATATCCTGCCAGCCGACGGCCTTGCGGGGGCTCTGGCGGGGCGGGTATTCCTGCCGCAGGCGGGCGGGCCTGCGGTTGTGGCTGTGCGGGACGAGGGATTGGTGGACATTACCCGCAGTTTCCCCACCCTGCGCGACCTGTGCGAGACGCCGGACCCGGCGGCAGCCTTGCGGGCGGCACCGGGCGCGATTGTCGGCACGCTCGCAGAGATTCTGGCCAATTCGGACGAAGCCCGGCGCGATCCGTCAAGACCCTGGCTGCTGGCACCGGTGGACCTGCAAGCCATCAAGGCTGCCGGGGTCACCTTCGCCGTCTCGATGCTGGAGCGGGTGATTGAGGAGAAGGCCCGCGGCGACTACACGGCCGCGGCCGCCATCCGCGCCGAAATCAATGCGCTGGTCGGCGACGACCTGTCGCGCCTCAAGCCCGGCTCACCAGAGGCCATGCAGCTGAAAGCTGTGCTGATTGCGCAAGGCGCGTGGTCGCAATATCTCGAAGTCGGCATCGGCAAGGACGCCGAGATTTTCACCAAGGCCCAGCCTTTGTCGGCGGTGGGCGCCGGGGCCCATGCCGGCCTGCATCCCGGTTCCAGCTGGAACAATCCGGAGCCCGAAGCGGTGCTTGCGGTGGCGTCCGACGGGCGCATCATCGGGGCCATGCTGGGCAATGACGTCAATCTGCGCGATTTCGAAGGCCGCTCGGCGCTGCTGCTGTCCAAGGCCAAGGACAATAATGCCAGCTGCGCGCTGGGGCCGTTCCTGCGGTTTTTTGATCACAGCTTCTCGCTCGACCATGTGCGCGCGATGGATGTCAGCCTGACGGTTGATGGCCCGGACGGGTATCATTTGCAGGGCGGTTCTTCGCTATCCAAAATCAGCCGCGATCCGGCGGATCTGGTGGCGCAGATGATCGGCGACACCCATCAATATCCCGACGGGGCCGTGCTGTTTCTGGGCACAATGTTCGCTCCCGTGGCCGACCGCGACACGCCGGGCATGGGATTTACCCACAAGATTGACGATGTGGTTGCGGTCTCCAGCGACAAGCTGGGGCGCTTGGTCAACCGGATGAAACATGCCGGCGATTGTGCCCGCTGGACCTTTGGTCTGGCGGACCTGATGCGCAATCTGGCGCGGCGCAGATTGCTGTAGCCCCTCCGAAACGCGACCGCCCCGGTCGCTCGTGCAGCGCGTTTCGCGTTCCGAATGGACAGCAATGATGCGGTGGAAAGAGCGACCGGGACGGTCGCAGTCCGGAGTGGCGGCTAGCTCCCCACTTCGGTATCCAGCACTGTCACGACCCGGCGGTTCTGCACGAAGCAGGATTGTTCGCGGCACTTGTTGACCGGGCGGCTGTTGCCGAAGGTTTTGGTGCGCAGACGCGAGGCCGGAAAGCCGTTGGCGAGGAACCAGCCCTTGACCGCATCAGCGCGTTTGGCACCCAGCTTCAGATTGGCATCGGCCGACCCCGGCTCATCGGAAAAGCCCTCAATCTTGATTTTGTAGGAGGCGTAGCGCTGCAGCCATTCCAGCTGCAATTTCAGCGTATCCTTGCCGGCATCGCCAATCTCGGCCGAGTTCTCGGCAAAAAACACGCGCCGCCCGACATTGACGATAAAATCCTCATTGCTGCCCGCAGGCACATCCGGCGCGGAGGTGATGGCCGGGGTTACGGCGGGCAGGTCGGCAACGCCGCCGCCGCAGCCGGACAAAACCAGCCCAAGGGCCAGCACCGCCGCCCCGCAAAATCCGCGCCGCAAAATTGAAGCCTTCATCGCCATATCCCCCTGTCCGTCCGGGCTTGTGCCGGTTAATTGGCCGATGCCAGATGTTTCAGAACCTGTACCCGGGTGCCCACCGGCGAGCGCTGGTAGAGATCGACCACATCTTCCGGGAACATGCGGATGCAGCCGCTGGAAACGTCGCCGCCAATGCTCCACGGCTCCACCGTGCCATGCAGGCGGTAGCCAAGGTCATGCCCGTCGCGGAACAGGTACAAAGCCCGCGGACCGAGCGGATTGTCGATGCCGCCCGCCATGAATTTTGGTAATTCGGGGCGGCGCAGCAACATTGCAGGTGGCGGAACCCAGTCCGGCCAAATTTGCTTGTGCTGGATTTCGGCATCGCCATACCATTGAAAGCCCTCCCGCCCGACGCCGACGCCATAGCGCAGCGCCGAATTATTCTCGAAAATCACGTAGAGAAAATGATGGGCAGTATCCACCACAATCGTTCCCGGCTGCTCGCTGCTGGTGTAATTCACCAACTGGCGATGCCAGGTGGCATCAATCATGCTGAAATTGGTTTTCCGGTAGGAATGGCTGTGGTCATCCACTATGCCGGCAAAAAATGCCGCCTCATTGAGAGCGGCACTGGCGGGACTGGCCAGAGCACTGGCCGTGGCAGCAGCCACAAAATTCCGTCGCGTTATCAACATGGCTGCGTGACCTCCGCTGAATGGCTCGCCGCCGCGAACGGGGCAGGCAGTTTAGTTCAATTATTTCAAGACTAGTGGAGAAGGGGACAGCCGGTCAAGTCCCGCGCTTCAGGCTTTTGCGACCCGCCCGCCTGCCACCGCATAGAGGCTGGCCCGCCCGCCAAGCGTGGCAAAAACTGCCGGATCGGCACCGGTCATCCACACCTGCCCGCCAAGGGCCAGCAAATCCTCAAACAGCCGCTCGCGGCGGACAATATCGAAATGCGCGGCGATTTCGTCGAGCAGCAGGATCGGGGCCATGCCGCTCATTTGCGCCACCAGCGCGGCATGGGCCAGCACCAGCCCGGTCAGCAGGGCTTTTTGCTCGCCGGTCGAGGCACGCTCCGCATCGGCCTGCTTGGGGCCATGGCGCACCATGAGATCAGACGTATGCGGGCCAACCAGAGTGCGCCCGGCGCGGGCGTCGCGGCTGCGGCTGTCGTGCAGCATCGCACGGTAACGCTCTTCCACCGCCAGCGCGGGATTGCCCGCCAGCATCCCCTCAATCTCGCCCGCCAGCGCCAGCCCGGCCCACGGAAACGGCGAGGCGGGATCGCGCTTTCGCTCAATCAGCGCGGATAATTGCACCAGCGTTTCGTGCCGGGCGGCGGCGACGGCCACACCCAGCCCGGCCACTTCTATCTCGGTTGCATCCAGCCAGATGCGGTCAGGCCGCGCCTCCTCCAGCAGGC
The DNA here is from genome assembly GCA_043784745.1 of Hyphomicrobiales bacterium. Taxonomy (GTDB): domain Bacteria; phylum Pseudomonadota; class Alphaproteobacteria; order Rhizobiales; family Beijerinckiaceae; genus JAYVYA01. The sequence goes on along the minus strand of JAYVYA010000252.1, from coordinate 1,373 downwards.
GGTTGCGGTTGCGCAGGGCGCGCTCCAGCGCGTTGACGCGGGTGCCATGTTCAGCATCGATTGCCAGCACCAGCCGGTCGAGGAAACGTCTGCGTTCCCCCGGCGAACCGGTGAACAGCCCGTCCATGGCAGGTGTCAGCCATACCAGCCGCAGATGGTCGGCAAAGGCGCGGGCGCTGCCCACCGGGGCGCGGTCAATCCGGCATTTGCGGGCGGCGCTGGCCTCGCCACTGGCCGGGTCAAGGCCGGTGCCCAGCTGCACGCGATAATCCTCGCCGGCAATTTCAACCGACACGGCCCATCCGCCGCTGCCATGCTCGCGGGCACATTCGGCAATGGCGGCGCGGCGCAGGCCGCGCCCCTGCGCCATCAGCGAGATGGCTTCCAGCACATTGGTCTTGCCCGCACCATTGTCTCCCGCCAGAACCACAAGCCCCGGCTCAAACTCCATGTCGAGCGCCGGGTAAGAGCGGAAATCGGCCAGCACGAGACGGCGCACGGCGGGGCGGCGGAGCATATCCAGACCTCTCGCGAACCGCCTGTGCCGGTCGGCCTAGACCCGCATCGGCATCAGCACGTAGAGCGCTGAGGCCCCGTCCCGGTCCTGCACCAGGGTGGGCGAGCCGGCATCGGCCAGCTTGAACAAAGCGGTATCGCCAACCAGCTGCTGGGTGATGTCGAGCAGGTAGCGGGCATTGAAGCCAATGTCCATCGGGGTCGAATCATAATCCACCTCCAGCTCTTCCTGCGCCGAGCCCGAATCCGGGTTGGTGACCGACAGCGTCATCTTGCCATCAGCCAGCGCCATTTTGACGGCACGGCCCCGCTCGGACGAGATGGTGGAAACCCGGTCCACCGCATCGGCAAACGGCTTGCGGTCGACCACAAGGCGTTTGTCATTGCCCGAGGGGATGACGCGGCCATAGTCGGGAAACGTGCCGTCAATCAGCTTGGTGGTCAGAACCACATCGCCAAAGCTGAAACGCGCCTTGGTTTGCGACAGCTCAATGGTGATTTCGGCCCCGCCATCGTCCACCAGCTTCTTGACTTCCGCCACCGCCTTGCGCGGGATGATAATGCCGGGCATGCCGTGGGAACCGGCAGGGGCGGGAATTTGCACGCGGGCGAGGCGGTGACCGTCGGTAGCGACAGCGCGCATCACCGTCTGGCCTTCCGTCTCGGTGGTGTGGACGAAAATGCCGTTGAGGTAATAGCGCGTCTCTTCGGTCGAGATCGCGAACTCGGTCTGGTCGATCATCTTTTTCAGGTCGCCAGCGGGCAGGACAAACTTGTGGGTGAGATCGCCGACATTGAGATCGGGGAAATCGCTCTCCGGCAAGGTCTGCAAGTTGAACCGCGAGCGGCCCGAGCGC
>JAYVYA010000251.1:0-1692 GCA_043784745.1 Hyphomicrobiales bacterium | reverse complement strand
ATTTAACATAGCTGATCAGTGGGTTTTCAGATATAGGTATTTGACAAGTAATTTAAGTACACATCATTTTATGCACCAGCAATTCAAATTATCTCTTTCCACATGCCCATAGCCGCGTATCTTCTCCGGCAGGGACGCCAAAGCCATTGCCTGCGCAACATTGCCCGCCGTCAGGCGGGCGCACAGCTCATCCAGCAGGCGCTCGTATTCCACCACCAGCAGGCGCTCCCTTTGCCGCTCGGGGAAATAGCCGAACACATCCAGCAGCCCGCCGCGCAAGCCGCGCATTCTCGCCAGCAGGCCAAAGGCCTTCATCATCCACGGGCCAAAGCTGGTTTTCACCGGCATGCCGTCCGGCCCTTTGCGCCCAAAAACCGGCGGCGCGAGGTGGAAGGTGAATTTCAGGTCGCCTTCGAAGGTGGCGGCGACCTGTTTGGCGAAATTGCCGTCGGTGTAGAGGCGGGCGACTTCATATTCGTCCTTGATCGCCATCAGCTTGAACAGATAGCGCGCGACAGCCTCACTGAGCTTCGACTGGCCGGGGGCAGCGGCGCGCTCGGCCGATTGCACCGCCGCCACCTTCGCCCGGTAATGCGAGGCATAAGCGGCATTCTGGTAGGCGGTGAGGAAGGCGACCCGCCGGTCGATCATTTCTTGAAGGGTTTCGGACAAGTGCCGCACCGGCGTCGATGTGCGCGTCGGAGCCACCAGCGCCTCCACCGCCGCCGGGTCCGCCGCCGCACGGCGGCCCCAGGTGAAGGCGGCCAGATTCATCGCCACCGCCTCGCCGTTCAAGGCTATCGCCTGTTCAATCGAGGCAGAAGCCAGCGGCACAAAACCCTGCTGCCAGGCGTGGCCGAGCATGAACATGTTGGCGGCGATGGAATTGCCCATCAGCGCGGTCGCAATGCCGCTGGCGTCAATGAAACTGGCCTCGCCTGCCGCCGTGCGGATGGCGCGCTTGATCCGCTCGGTCGGTAGCGAAAAATCGGCATTGCGGGTGAAATCACCGGGAAATACCTCCGCCGTGTTGACAACTACCCCGGTCTCGCCCTTGCGCACACTGGCCAGCACCTTTTTGGTGCCGGAGACAACGAAATCGCAACCGAGCACCAGATCGGCCTCGCCCGCAGCAACGCGGATGGCGTGGATTTCCTCCGGGGTTTTCGCCAGCTTGACGTGCGAGAACACCGCGCCGCCCTTTTGCGCCAGCCCGGCCATGTCAATCATGCCGCAGCCCCGCCCCTCCAGATGCGCGGCCATGCCAAGGATCGCCCCAATGGTGACCACCCCGGTGCCGCCGACGCCGTTGACCAGAATGCCGTAAGGCCGCGCGCCGATTTCACGGCGAACGGGTTCGGGCAGGGCGGGCCAGTCCGCCATCGCGCCCGCCGACTTGGCCTTGCGGATTCTGGCCCCTTCGACCGTGACGAAGGAGGGGCAAAAGCCGTTGACGCAGGAAAAATCCTTGTTGCAGCTGGACTGGTCAATGGTGCGCTTGCGGCCAAATTCGGTCTCCACCGGCTGCACCGAGACGCAATTGCTTTTCACCCCGCAATCGCCGCAGCCTTCGCAGACCAGCTCGTTGATGATGACGCGCTTGTCCGGGTCCGGCATTTCGCCGCGCTTGCGGCGGCGGCGCTTTTCGGCGGCGCAGGTCTGGTCGAAAATCAGCACGGTGCAGCCCGGGAT
>JAYVYA010000250.1:0-3689 GCA_043784745.1 Hyphomicrobiales bacterium | reverse complement strand
TGATCGACGAATCGACCACGCGCAGCCCCTCCACCCCGATTACCCGGCAGTGCGGATCGACCACACTTGCCCGGTCCGCCGTCGCCCCCATGCGGGCGGCCCCGCAGGGATGATAGGCAGTTTCGACCTTGGCGCGGATGAAGGCGTCAATCGCTTCATCGGTCACCACCCCCGCCCCCGGCTGCAATTCCGCGCCACGGTAGGGGTCGAAAGGGCGGGTGCCGAAAATCTCGCGCGTCAGGCGCACGCAGGCGCGCATTTCCTGCCAGTCCGCTTCATGGCTCATGTAATTGAAGCGGATCACCGGCGCATCCTGCGGGTTCGGCGAGCGCAGCAGGATGCTGCCCCGGCTGAGCGAGCGCATCGGGCCCACATGGGCCTGAAAACCGTGCTGGGTCGCCTGGCTCGTGCCGTCGTAGGACACGGCGAGGGGCAGAAAGTGAAACTGGATGTCGGGATAATCTACCCCCGCCCGGCTGCGGATGAAGCCGCCGGTCTCAAAATGGTTGGTGGCCCCCAGCCCCCGGCGGGTCAACAGCCATTGCGCGCCAATCAGGCCCTTTGCCAGGAGGCTGGTGGAGGAAAACAGGGTGACGGGCTGCGTGCAGGCATATTGAAAATAAAATTCGAGATGGTCCTGCAAATTCTCGCCCACTCCCGGCAGGTCAACCAGCGGCTTTTGTCCATGCGCCTGCAATTCCGCCCCCGGACCAATCCCGGAGAGCTTGAGCAGGTGCGGCGAGTTGATTGCCCCCGCGCACAGAACCACCTCGCGCCGCGCCCGCGCTTCCAGCTTTTGTCCGCCGCGCTCATAGGCCACCCCCGTGGCACGCAACCCGTCAAACAGCAGGTTATGGACACGGGCACTCGAGCGCACCGCCAGATTGGCGCGGCCCAGCACCGGCTTGAGGTAAGCGTTGGCCGTGCTCCAGCGCCGCCCCTGGTGCACACTCATGTCCAGCCGCCCAAAACCTTCCTGCCGGAAGCCGTTGGTATCTGCGGTTTCACCATAGCCCGCCGCGACACCCGCCGCGACAAAGGCGCGGTAGAGCGGGTTTTCAAGACTGCCGCTGCGGGTGTTCAGCGGCCCCTGCCCGCCCCTGTAGACATCAGCCCCGCCACCATAACTCTCGGCCCGCCGGAAATACGGCAGCACATCCCGGTAAGCCCAGCCCGCCGCGCCCATCTGCGCCCAGCCATCAAAATCCCGCGCATGGCCGCGCACATACACCATGCCGTTGATCGAGGACGAGCCACCCAGCACTTTTCCGCGCGGCACAGGCATCCGGCGGTTGTCGAGGTGCGGCTCGGGCTCGCTGGCATAGCCCCAGTCGTATTTTGGGTTGTTCATCGGGTAGGATAATGCGCTGGGCATCTGGATGAACGGCGAGCGGTCCGGGCCGCCACATTCCAGCAGCAGAACGCGGGTGGCCGGGTCTGCGCTCAGGCGGTTGGCCAGCACGCAACCGGCTGAACCGGCACCGATGATGATGTAGTCGAACTCGTCCACAATACCCTTCCAGTTCACCGCTTGCATCGCGGCGCATACGCATGTCCAATGCCTCAACCTCCCAGATGAGTCAAAACCGCGAGCCGACATGCCCACGCCAAAACCCAACATACTCCTCATCGTCGTGGACCAGCTCGCCAGCGCCTGGCTGCCCGCCTACGGCCACAAGATTGTCAAAGCCCCCCATACCGACCGGCTGGCGGGGGAAGGAATGGTGTTTGAGAATGCATATTCCAATGCGCCGCTGTGTGCGCCTGCCCGCGCCACGCTGATGACCGGAATGCTCTCCTCCCGCAACAGCGTGTATGACAATGCGGCGGAGTTCCGCTCTTCGCTCCCCACCTTCGCACATTACCTGCGGCTGGCGGGCTACCGCACCTGCCTGTCGGGCAAAATGCATTTTGTCGGGCCGGACCAGCTGCACGGTTTTGAGGAGCGGCTGACGACCGACATCTATCCCGCTGATTTTGGTTGGACGCCGGACTGGACCAAGCCGGACGAGCGGATTGACTGGTGGTATCACAACATGTCCTCGGTCAAGCAGGCGGGCACGGCGGAAATCACCAACCAGCTGGAATACGATGACGAGGTGGCGTTTCAGGCCAGGCGGAGGATTCATGATTTTGCCCGCCACCCGCAGACGCAGCCGTTCTGCCTCACCGTCTCCTTCACCCACCCGCATGACCCCTATGTGGCGCGGCCCAATTACTGGAACCTCTATCGGGACAGCGAGATTGACGCACCCGCCACCGCCGCCATCCCTCCCGCAGAAATGGATGCGCATTCGCGGCGGCTTTATGACATGTCGGACATGCAATCCTACGAGATCAAGCCGGAAGATGTGCGCTCCTCCCGCCACGGCTATTACGCCAACATCTCCTATGTCGATGATCTCATCGGTGATTTGCTGGCGACGCTGAAGGCCTGCCGCTTGGATGAAAATACCATCGTGGTGCTGACATCGGACCATGGTGATTTCCTCGGCGAGCGCGGGCTGTTCTACAAAATGTCGTTCCGCGAACAGGCTGCCCATGTGCCCCTGATTTTCCATGCGCCGAAGTTGTTTGCGGCGGGCCGGGTGAAGGCAGCGGCCTCGCTGGCCGATATGTTGCCAACGCTGGCTGATCTGGCTGAGCCGGGAAGCTCCGGGCGGCTGGCAATGGCGGTGGACGGTCGCAGCCTCGTCCCGGCCTTGCACGGCGGCACGCTGGCCGGGCGGCCAGTGCTGGGGGAATATCTGGCCGAAGGCGTTTGCGCACCCATGCACATGCTGCGCGAGGGCGACTGGAAGTTTGTCCGTTGCGGCACGGATGCCGACCAGCTGTTTAACTTGTCCGCTGACCCGCAGGAAAACCACAATCTGGCCGGAGAGGCCGCCCACGCCTGGCGGGTGACGGCTTGCCGCGCCACGCTGGACGAGCGGTTTGATACCGCTGCCACACGCGCAAGTGTGATTGAAAGCCAGCAGGCCCGCCTCGCCGTGTTCAAGGCGCTGGGCAAGGGCCATTTGTATCCATGGGATTACCAGCCCTTGCGGCTGGCGTCCGAGCAATACACCCGCAACCACCGGGATGTGACGGAGACGGACGTGACGTCGCGGTTCCCGCTGTTTGGGGTGTAGGGGTGAAGGATTGGAATATAGCCTGCCTTGGCCTAACCCGCACGCGGCGCAACTGGCTCCGCCAGCCAGTCATGTTGCCAATTGCGTCGCACGATCTGCGCGCAGGGCTTTGCCTCAACCACCGTCAGTCGCGCATCCATTCCGGCGAGTAAATCGGCAACTGTATCCAGCGTCCAGTTGTCTCGACCCGTCAGCAGTTTGCTAATGCGGGAACGGGAGACACCGAGCCTCCTGGCAAGGCGGCTTTGGGTCATTTTTCCTTCGGCTTCCAGTTTTTCAAAAAGGCGCACAACTTCATTGGCTATTGCAAGGCGAGCGTCCATTCGCGCATAGGCTTTTTCAGCTTCCGATACCGGTTCGTCAACCATGCTGCTTTCCTCCCAATTTTTGAAGGCCTGACGGGATAATTCGCTTTGCATCCGGCAAAAGTTCTCTCAAGGTAGAGCATGATGCATTTTTTGTGAATCAGCCGCCACTTCCCTTCTCCCCCTGCGGGAGAAGGTGGCGCGAAGCGCCGGATGAGGGGTATGCGAAGCAGGCTAATTGATTGATCCAAGA
>JAYVYA010000249.1:0-7900 GCA_043784745.1 Hyphomicrobiales bacterium | reverse complement strand
CTAGCAGAAGGTGCAGAACCTTTGTTCGGGCAGGGCCGCCCCCGACGCCTCCTCCTGCAACACAAAGCTCATTGAACACGCGCTGGACATCATTCACAGGTTTAGCGATTAATGGTTTCATACCCCAAACACCTTCATCACCTCGTCGCCCAGATGGTTGATCACCTTCACCGCAATCCTTCCGGACTTCGGTTTCACAAACGCCCGCGACACATCCGAATTCAAGCTCTCCCACACTTCCGCGTCAACCTGTATGATGACCGGCCCGAATGCCATCTCGGCGCAACGCCGGCAATGACCCTGCGGCGCGGGCGGCAAAAGCCGGATAACAAGGGTGGCCCTGTCATCGATTACCGGCATGTCGTCGATTACCGGCATGTCGTCGATTACCGGCAGGTCGTCCATGCGCTGCGCCTCTCGCCCGTTATGAGCCCGGCGCGTGCGAGAATCGCCAAATGTGCCGACATCGTATTTTGCGGCACCAACATCAGACGTGCCATTTCTCCAGCGGGAATACCTTCTGGTTGACGGTTCACCAGCACCCGGAATGTCTCCAGCCGTGTGGATTGAGCGAGCGCCAAGGCGCATCTTCCATTCATCGCGGGCAAGAAATTTAATCAGTCCGCCCAGGGTCCGTTCATGGCCACGCTCACAAGCAAGGATGGGCACCGGTGGATCGTGTCGATCTTTTGGATCAAAGTCAGTCGAAGAAGCCTGCATCTTCCTCTTTTAGATAGCGCATGGCTGCCTTGGCGTTGATGTCGAGGCCCAGACCGGGGCCGGGCAGCAGGTCGATCATTGAATCGGTGACAATGCGGCCTGCGGGCAGTCCTTCGATGATTTCGTTCCAGCACGGGTCGGAGGCTGTCGGATATTCGAAGGCAATATAATTGGCAGGCAGCGTTGCGCAGACGTTGATCAGGGCACCGAGCCCCAGCAGACCGTTGGCCGTACCATGCGGTGCAATCAGGATCGAGTGCATGTAGGCATGCTCGGCGACCCATTTAAGTTCGGCGATGCCGCCGATATCGGCCGGGTCTGGTCCGATGATGCGCACCGCCTGGGTCTCAATCAACTCCTTGAAATTATGCCGCGAATAGATCTGCTCGCCGGTATGGATCGGGGTCGAGGTTGACAGTGTCAGTTCGCGATAGGCTTGCGGATTGACCCACGGCACATAGTCGCCGGTGAGCATGTCCTCCAGCCAGGCGATGTTGTGTTTTTCAACCGCGCGGGCGAATTTGATCGCATCGGGCAGCATCCAGCCGGGGCCGCAATCCAGCGCCAGGCTCACCCTGTCGCCCAGCACTTCCTTCATGGCGATGACGCAATCGAGCATGTGGTTGAAGCCATGCTCGCTGATCATGCCCTGGTCCATCGCGCCGTGATAGCCCGAGCGGGTCTGGCGCACGCCGTAGTGGAAGTCATCGACACTGTCCTTCATGTTGGAGTGGAAGCTGATGCCCTGCTTCACCAAAAAGAATTTCTCGGGGAGTTCTTTCATCCATTTAACATCGGCGGCATAGTCCTCCGGGCGGTCGCCGGTCCGCTTCTGGCGCATATTGCCGTTGTAGCAGCGCACCTTGTCGCGCACTTTGCCCCCTAACAGCTTGTAGGCGGGCACATTCGCCGCCTTGCCGGCGATGTCCCACAGCGCATGCTCGATGACGCTGACCGCCGCGCCATAGGGCTTGAACGATCCGCGTTGGCGGATTTTCAGCATCACCCGTTCGACATCGGTCGGATCCTCGCCGATCAGCGCCTCGCGAAAATGCAGCACCCAGGGCTTGATATAGCCTTTGGTGAATTCCACTTCGCCGAGGCCGTGGATGCCCTCGTCCGTGGTAATGCGGACAATCGGGTGCTTGCCGATGATCGCGCAGCGCAAATCGGTAATTTTCATGGCTGGAACCTGCTGGTGCGGTGGAAAAGTCAATGGCGCGGGGCGTCAGCTCCAGGTGCGATCCCAGGAATATTCGTCATCCCAGTGATCGGTTGGCTGCCAGATGCCGCGCGCGCCCGGCTGGAGATGCTGGGCGATCACCTCGTCAACGATGTCGTCAATGCCAAGACCCGGCTTGTCGGGGATGTCGATGAAGCCGTCCTTTACAAGGGGTTTGGGGAGGCCTGTGACGATGTCGTCCCACCAGGGCACATCGGTCGCGTGATATTCCAGCGCCATGAAATTTTCGGTGGCAATTGCGACATGGGCGGCGGCCATCGCCGCGATGGGGCTTTCGGCCATATGTATCGCCATGGCGACGCCATGCTCCTGCGCCATGTCGCCAATCTTTTTGGTTTCCAAAATCCCGCCGACAGTGAGCAAGTCCGGGTGGATGACTGAAATGCCGGACTTGAGCAGCGGTTCAAACCCTTCCTTGAGGTAGATATCCTCGCCCGTGCAGATCGGGACCGATGTTGCCGCCTGCAATTGCCGGTATTGGTCGGTATATTGCCAGGGGATTACGTCCTCCAGCCAGGCGGGCACGTATTTTTCAATCCGTTTGGCGAGGCGGATGCCGTTTTGTAGCGAAATGTGGCCGACGTGATCAATAGCGAGCGGAATTTCCATGCCAATGACTTCGCGGACCTCGGCAATGTATTGTTCGAGATGATCCAGTCCCTTGTCGGTAAAGTGCAGGCCGGTGAAGGGGTGGCGCACGTTATGCACGTCATAGGCGCCATTGCGCTGCCGCCGCTCTTCCAGCGTACGCGCTTTGCTGTGCCCCGGATGCGACCGGTAGCCTTCGAGCGTTCCGGCGGGCGCGACCACGCAGCCCGGTATATGGGCAACCTGCATCAGGCCCAGGTCCATTTTGAGGAAGGTGAAGCCGAGCGCCATGCGTGCCTTCAGGCGCTCGCCCGTCGCGGTGCCGCTGGGCTTTTCCGCGTCGGTGTCGCAATAAATCCGCACCCTGTCGCGGAACCTGCCGCCAAGCATCTGGCAGACCGGCACGCCATAGGCCTTGCCAGCCAGATCCCACAGCGCGATTTCCACCGCCGAGACGCCGCCGCCTTGCCTTCCGTGTCCGCCGAATTGCTTTATGCGGCGGAACAGGCGGTCGATGTTGCAGGGGTTCTCGCCGAGCAGGCGGCTTTTGAGCATCAGCGCATAGGTGGCGCTGGCCCCGTCGCGCACTTCGCCAAGGCCAACAATGCCCTGGTTTGTGAAAATCTTGAGGAGCACCGAGTTAAACGGGGCACCCGTGATCTCGGCTACCCGCAGGTCGGTAATGCGCAGTTCCGACGGTTTCGAATGGGTGTTGACCCGGTTGAGCGCATCTTCAGCGCCTCCCATATCAGCCATGAGGAATTCTCCCTGGTGCGGACTGCATCCGCTTGCGGTGCTGTTAATCGACGACATTGGCCTCAAGGTATGCACGGTTCATCTCGATGCCGAGACCGGGCGCAGGGTTGAGCTTGAGGTTACCGTTGGAATTGTCGAGCGGCACGTTGATGAGGTGATCGTATTTGGACAGGTTCCATTCGGAGGTTTCGAGCTTGTAGAAATTGGGCACCGTCATCATCACCTGCGCACCGGCCACGACATTGATCGGCCCGGCGGCGTCATGCGGCGACACGGGAATGTAGTAGGCCTCGCAAAGCGCCGAAATTTTTTTCAGCTCGGTGATGCCGCCGGTCCAGGTCACATCGGGCATAATGTAATCCGCCAGCTTGTTCTCCAGTATCGGAACAAAGTCCCATTTGGTATGTCCGCGCTCTCCCCACGAGATCGCAACATTGACCTTGTCGCGGACTTGGCGGAGTGCATTGATGCTTTCGGGGGGGCACGGCTCCTCGAACCAGTCAATATTCCCCGCTTCTTCGAGCGAGCAGCACAGCCGGATGGCCGTCGGAACGTCAAAACGACCGTGCGCATCGATGAGAATTTCGATATCCGGCCCGGCGGTTTCGCGGATCAGCGACGTCAGTTCCGCCGCCTCGCGTTCGTCCTTGCGCGTCATGCTGCCATCGAGATAGCCATCGCGCTGCTCGCGGGCCTGGCCATTGGCATGTGGCCCCTGAAAGGCAAACGGATCGAACTTGAGCGCTGTGTGCCCCGACTTCACGATATCGCGGATTTCAGCGATCACACCCTCCCTTGTCGTAAATTTGCGCTGGTCGGGATGCGTGTACAGTGCGATTTCATCGCGCACGGCACCGCCCAGCAGTTCGTATATCGGCTTGCCCAGCGCCTTTCCGCGAATGTCCCAAAGCGCGATGTCAATGGCGCTCAGGCACTCGACTGCGGCACCCCTGCTGCCCATATACGTAAAGCTGCGGAAAAGCTTGTGCCAGAGGCGTTCGATCCGGGCTGGATCTTCGCCTGTAATCATGGTGCCGATCTGCCGCAGCATCGCGGTGAGGGCGCGATTGGCGATCTTGGTTGTAGTGGTAATCTCGCCCCACCCGGTGATGCCTTCGTCGGTGCTGACCTCAACGAACAGGAACTCGCCCCAGTAAGAGGCGCTCGACTGGATTAGCCACGGCTGGACGCTGGTAATCTTCATTGGCTCTGCTCTCTGCTGGAAAAAGTGAATGACGAAACGCATCAAGTCCTGTTTTTAAACCGCGCGGGCGGAGGCCCGCATCTGCTCGACCAGATGGCGACCGGAGCCTTCGACATGGCGTGCCACAAGTTCTGCGGCCTTGTCGGCTTCTCCCGCCTTGATATGGGCAATCAGTTCGCGGTGTTCCCGGACAATCTGCGCCCGCCGCGACAGCGTGAAATTGAACCTGCGACCGACCGAACGCAGCACTTCGCGATGCCTCCACCACAGCTCAGCGGCATGGCGGTTGTAATGGCATTGATACATCAGCGTATGAAACTGGGTGTCGAGCTCGCTGTGCAGGATCTGGTCAGCAAAGTTGTTGGCCTCGATCTGGCTTTGCACCCGCTCCAGTTCGGCGATGTCCGCCTCGGTGGCCATGCCCACGAACCAGCGCGTCAGGACGGGCTCAATGAGAACGCCGATTTCGTAGATGTCGCGGATAAAATCCTGATCGATCGGCCGTACACGCGCCCCCCGGTTGCGGGTGAAAATCACGAGGCCTTCACCGCGCAATAGCTGCAGCACCTCTCTGACCGGAGTTGTCGAGGTGCCGTGACGCTTTGCCAAATCGCCAACAACGAGGCGATCGCTGGCCTCGAGGCGTCCGTTGATAATGTCCTCGCGGATGACCCGGTAGAGCAATTCCGCGCTTTCGGTGGAGGCACCGGTCGGGTCAATACCGATTGGCGGCGCTGCCCTGTATTCGCTTGTCCCGACCAAATCCAGCTCCCGCAAAACACATAATTCATCATATTGCATGTGATCGTCTCTAAGCAATATACAATCTGTGCAGGTTGACGCGCAACCTGTGTTCTGCAATGCTAAATATGACAAAAAAATACGAATGTGCGGACCATAAGGAAAAATCCTTTGGGCTGCTTCAGTTTGGGAATATTTGAAATTGGGAGGAGACCGATGAAGAGTTCTTACCTCGGCCATGCCTTTGGCAACGGTGTGGCGGCGGCGGCTGCTATAGCGACGATGATGGCAGGGCCTGCGCTGGGTGCGCCCCCCGTGGACCTCTCGAAATGGTCGCCCGAGTATGTGCGCTCTATCGCGGGGACCCAAGAATATGACACTGCGGCCACTTGCGGCAAAGTCACGCCACTCGATTACAAGGGACGCCTGACATTCTGGTACCAGGGCGCATTTGAGGGTGACCCCGACCTGTTGCGCCAGTATTACAAGGATTTTTTCCAGACCTTCCGGAAAACCTACCCGAACATCGATCTTGTTGACCAGGCGCTCACCTACAACGACCTGCTCGACAAGTTCCGCACAGCGCTGCTTGGCAATGCCGGTCCGATGGTGGTGCGCCTGCAAATCCTGGGCGGCGTGGAATTCGCATCCAAGGGATATCTCAAGGAATTGAAACCCGAGGATGTCGGCTACTCGACCGAGGATTTCTGGCCCGGCGCCATGAAGTCGGACATGTGGAAGGGCAAGACCTACGGCATTCCAACCAACAACGAGACCATGGCTTTTATCTGGAACGCCGATGTCTTCAAGCGGGCTGGTCTCGATCCGGAAAAAGCACCCGCCACCTGGGACGACGTCGTCAAATATTCCAGGCAGATTCACGACAAGCTGGGGATTTCGGGTTACGGCCTCGTCGCCCGCAAGAATGCTGGCAACACGCCCTACCGCTTCATGCCCCAGCTTTGGGGTTACGGCGGCGGCGTCTTCGACGAAGCCACGAAGAGCCCGAATTACGCAACGATCGAGCTGAATAATGCCGCGAGCAAGCAAGCCCTGCAAGCATCCTATGACATGTATGTCCGCGACAAATCGGTCCCTGTTTCAGCACTGACCAACCAGCAGGCCGACAACCAGCCGCTGTTCCTGGCAGGTCAGCTCGGAATGATGATCTCGCACCCGTCCGACTACAATGTCATGCTGGACCTGCAGAAAAAAACCACTGGCAGCGACCAGGCGAAGGCGCAGACCGTCATCGACAACATGCGCTATGGCCTGGTCCCGGCCGGCCCGGACGGCAAGCGCGCCGTCGTGTTTGGCGGCTCGAACATCCACATCCTCAAGCCCGAATATGTCGACGGCGGCAAGGTGGACGACGCGGCGGCCAAAGCGCTCGTCTGCTTCTGGGCAAGCCCCGAATGGTCCCTGAAGATGGCCTATGCGGGGTCCAACCCCGGCAACCTCAACGGCTTCAAGACCAAGTGGATGAAGGAGCGCCTGGACACCATCAAGTTCCTGGATGTCACGACCTCCATGCTGCCTTACGGCGTCCCGTTCCCCGCGCTTCCCGAAACGCCCGAGATCATGAACATCATCGTGCCAGACATGCTTCAGAATGCTCTCACGGGCACGATGACAGTCAACCAGGCCGCAGACGATGCAGCCCAGAAGGTCAAGGAAATCATGGCCGGCGGCAAACTTTAGCCCAGCGCCACAAAATCGGCAGGCGGCAATCGCCGCCTGGCTCGCACTGACAGCACAGATGGCCCCCATGACAACGGTGACAAGCCTGGCTGTTCCCCGCCAGGAAAACGCGAAGCGTCCTGGCATTCTCCATCAGGCGTGGATGAGCCGGGCCGATTATCTCTATGTGCTGCCCGCAATCGTCGTGATGCTCGTCGTCATAGCCTATCCGATTTACTACACCGTCGATCTTTCGTTTTATAAAACACCGCCCAGCCTGCAATTGCGTGACAAGATTTTTGTCGGGCTGGATAATTATGGGTTGATACTCAGCAGCGATGTATTCTGGCGCGTGACTGCCAACACGATGGTTTGGACCCTCGCTTCGACCCTGCTCGCTTTCGTTCTGGGATTGGGTGCCGCGCTCGCCCTGCACCGCGATTTTTTCGGGCGGGGCTTTTTGCGCGCCATCCTGATCATTCCATGGGTCATCAGTGCGGTCGCGGCATCCTACATCTGGAAATGGATCTACCACTCAGATTTCGGCGTCATCGGTGCCGTCTTGGTTGGCCTTGGCCTTGCCGCCCGCCCGCCCAATTTCATCGACAGCGTCAACACCGTTCTGCCGTCGCTGATCATCGTCAACGTGTGGCGCGAATTCCCGTTTGCCATGATCATGCTGGCGGCCGGCCTGCAGACGGTGCCGGACCAGCTGCTGCGGGCCGCACAAGTGGATGGCGCGAGCGCGTGGCAGCGTTTCTGGCACGTCACGTTTCCGCATCTGCACGGCGTATCCACCGTCACCATCCTGCTGCTTGCGGTGTCGAACTTCAACTCCTTCATTATTCCCTGGATCATGACCGGGGGCGGGCCGTCCAATGCCTCCCATATTTGGATAACCCACATTTACGAGCTCGCCTTCGGGCGCCAGCGCTGGGGCATAGCGTCGGCCTATTCGGTGCTGTTGT
>JAYVYA010000248.1:0-5602 GCA_043784745.1 Hyphomicrobiales bacterium | reverse complement strand
ACGTGGCCGGCGTCTGACTGCGAGATAAGGATCAAAGAGATAGGCGAGACGAATTCGGTAGGCTTCAGACGCCAAACGAAGCAGTCCGCCGTCTGCGTCAAAACCGTATGTGCGACCGGCTTCGACGAATTCAAAGGCGCTTTCCTCACCCCTGTAGACCAAGCGTTCGCCCACGCGACCGCTGGCGCGAAACATCAGGTTCAGCGCATCCGGTCCAAAGCGTGCGACGTGAACAATTTCCGCGACGCCGGAGGAGTCCAGACCTCGCAGTCGAGCACCGGGCTTTATTTCTTCAAACGATACCATTCCAACCCCCAACAATAAGGATGGTCGAATAGGCGTTTGAATGCAAGGTAGCGCAACGCGGACTGGCGTGTCGGGTCGGAGCTCACTTTTATCGCAGTCTAAATCTTGATGCTCGTTTCGACAATATGTTGGGCCACACGTATTATGGTGGGGCGTCGCTGCCTGCTCCAAGCAATTACGGCAAGGAAGACCTAAGGGCCAATTTCTGGTGTCCATAAACGAACGATTGCGGACAGACCCGCCATACCTGTTCAAAAATTACCTTGACGGATTTATGGACAGTATGCGAGATTCGGACAGCGTTTTCGTATCAATTCGTCTTCCTGGGTGTTCATCATGCCCCGCACCTTTGCCTATGTCCGCGTCTCCACTGCCGGTCAGACCACCGAGAACCAAATTCACGAAATTGAAGCGGCGGGCTTCAAGGTCGAAGCGCGCCGGATTGTGGCCGAGCGCGCCGGATCATGCCCGAACCATTTGCGCAGTTCCGTGCTTGGCGCGATCTCCTTGATCCACCGGTCAATGGCGGCATCGGCTTTGCGCACACCGCGCGGCCACAGCCGATCGACCAATATCCGAGTGCCATCGGAGGCGGCAGGCTCCGCATAGGCGCGCTTGAGACGGATATTGGCGGCGGCGATGCGGCGCGTCATTGGCATTGCTCCGTGAAGTGGGCGGCTTCAGGCAACCAGCGCCATCGCTTGCCTTCGCCGCATTGCAAGTGATGCACGGAATAGTCATCGCGCTCGCGCTTTGACGGCTTCGGAAACTACGCAGACGCACATTGGCTGCGAACAGAACCCGTCCATCGCGCAATATCCACGAGGGACATGCATGCGGGAACAGAAACACGACTCATGCGTTGAGCAGTCGATATGGTTGCGCAATCAGAACAATGCAATGGCTTGCCTGTGCCTTTGAAATTATTTCCAATATCGGGCGGATAGTCTGGCAATTATCAAAACTCGTTGGCGGTTGCTGGAGGCTAATTTTTGCCAAAGCCGAACATGCCATCCACCATTTTCACGATAGGCCATTCGACGCGAACCATTGCCGAGATTATTATTTTGCTTGGGCAGGTGTCCGTTAACATGCTGGTCGATATTCGCTCGATCCCGCGCTCGCGGACAAACCCGCAGTTCAACTTTGATGCCCTCCCGGCAGAACTCGACGGCACCGGGATTGCCTATCGCCATCTGTCGGCCCTTGGCGGCCTGCGCCATCACAAAAAGGCGGCACCGCCATCGCCCAACACTTTCTGGCGGGTCACGGCGTTTCGCAATTATGCCGATTATGCGGCAACCGGCGCATTCCGGGCAGGCCTGGACGACCTGCTTGAGCTGGCCTCGCACAATAGCTGCGCCATCATGTGCGCCGAAGCCGTCTGGTGGCGCTGCCATCGCCGGATCGTCGCCGACTATCTGCTGGCAGAAGGAGTTCCGGTGAAGCATATCATGGGGCTCGACAAGGTCGATATCGCAGTGCTCACCCCCGGCGCGCGATTGCAGCAGGACGGCACGCTGCTCTATCCTGCTGCGGGCGCGGCGTAGCGGGCGGGCGAGAGTTTGGGTCTGGGTAGCAACGGAACAGAAAACCTGCTGAAGGAATTTGCCCATGCTTCGTCGCCGCTTGCGGCAACAGTCATTGCCGAGCCTGCGACACCTGACCAAAGCCTTTCTTTATAACCTCCTTATGCCGGTCTCCTGTCTTCCGCATGGAAGGTAAGTGCCGCTTGCCATTATGTTGTCTCCAGCAAAGGAGTCACCCCATGGCTGACATTGTTTTTTTCGGATTGGGTATTGGTCTGATCGGATTGATGGCCGCCTATGCCATCGCCCTTGGCCGCGCGTGAGGCTGCACATGTTTGAACCCCTTCTCGGTCTCATCGTCGCCCTTGGGCTTGGCGTCTATCTCGTGCTGACGCTGCTCATGCCCGAGCGCTTCTGAGCGTCCGCCCGAGCGCTTCTGAGCTTCATTCCAGGTGATCCCATGACATTTATTGGCTGGCTGCAAATCGCCCTCGTCGCATCGCTCGTGCTCGTTTGCGTGGTCCCGCTCGGTCGCTATATGGCGCGGGTGTTCTCGGGGGAGCGAAACTGGCTGTCGCCTGTGCTGGTGCCGGTTGAAACCGGGTTTTACCGCCTCGCGGGGGTCGATCCGGCGCGCGAGCAGAACTGGCTGGCCTATGCTTTGGCGATGCTGGTGTTCAGCGCCTTGGGCTATGCGGCGCTTTACGCGATTTTGCGGCTGCAGGCCTGGCTGCCATGGAACCCGCAGGGGTTTGATGGCGTGCCGCCCGATCTGGCATTCAATACCGCGATCAGCTTTCTCACCAATACCAACTGGCAGGCCTATGCCGGCGAGACGACGATGAGCCATTTCTCGCAAATGGCGGGACTGGCGGTGCATAATTTCCTGTCGGCGGCCACCGGCATGGCGCTGGCGATGGCGGTAACGCGGGCCTTTGCACGTTCGGGCAAGCCGACCCTGGGAAATTTCTGGGTGGATATGACGCGGGCGACACTTTATGTGCTGCTGCCATTGTCCGTTGTCGTCGCTTTGGCGTTTGTCGCGCTCGGTGTGCCGCAGACGCTTGTGGGGTCGGTCGATGCAACGACGCTCGAAGGGGCCAGGCAAGTCATTGCCATGGGACCCATCGCCAGCCAGGAGGCAATCAAGCAGCTTGGCACCAATGGCGGCGGTTTTCTCAACGTCAATTCGGCGCATCCGTTTGAAAACCCCGGCGCGATTGCCAACATGCTGCAAATTTGGAGCATGCTGGTCATTTCGGCGGCGCTGCCCATTACCTTCGGGCGCATGGTAGGGTCGGAGCGCCAGGGATACGCGCTGCTGGCGGCAATGAGCGTGCTGCTCTTGGCAGGCATTGCCATCGTCTACGGAGCCGAAACTGCGGGCAATCCTTTGTTGACGGTATTGGGCGTCGATCCGGCCTCCGGCAATATGGAGGGCAAGGAAATCCGCTTTGGCCAGGCCATGACGGCGATGTTTGTGGCTGTCACCACCGGGCTATCGTGCGGTGCCGTCAATGCCATGCATAATTCGCTGATGCCGCTGGGCGGTTTTGTGCCGCTGTTCCTGATCCAGCTTGGCGAGGTTCTGCCGGGCGGCGTCGGTTCAGGGCTTTATGGCATGCTGGTGTTTGCCATCCTCGCCGTTTTCGTGGCCGGGCTGATGGTTGGGCGCACGCCAGAGTTTCTGGGCAAGAAGATTGAGGCGCGGGAAATGAAGCTGGCGATGCTGGCGGTGCTGATCCTGCCGCTGGTGATCCTCGGCTTTTCGGCGGTTGCGGCCATGCTGCCGCTGGCGCTGGCCAGCCTCGCCAATTCCGGCCCGCGCGGCCTGACCGAAATTCTCTATGCCTATTCTTCGGCTGCGGGCAACAATGGCTCCGCTTTTGCCGGGCTGAATGCCAATACGCCATGGTTTAACACCACCCTTGGCATTGCCATGGCGCTTGGCCGCTTTGCCTATGTCGTGCCGGTGATGGCCATTGCCGGATCGCTGGTGATCAAGACAAGGGTTCCGGCTTCGGCTGGCACCTTCCCGACGCATACGCCGCTGTTCGTCGGCCTGCTGGTCGGCATCATCCTGATCCTTGGCGGCCTGCAGTTCTTTCCAGCCCTCGCCCTTGGCCCGATTGTCGAGCATCTGCTGATGCTGGCTGGCAAAACCTTCTGACGGAGCAAAAACCATGTCCACCCCAGCCAAGGCTCCCGCATTGTTCGATGCCGCCATTATCGGCCAGGCGGCAAAGCAGGCTTTTGTCAAACTCGATCCGCGCCAGCTGATGCGCAATCCAGTCATTTTCGTCACCGAGGTTGTCGCGGCTCTGGTGACTTTCCTGTGGCTGCGCGAACTGGTGCTGGGCAATGGCGCACCGGGCTTTTCCGGTCAGATTGCCGCCTGGCTGTGGTTCACGGTGCTGTTTGCGACATTTGCCGAAGCCATCGCCGAAGGCCGTGGCAAGGCCCAGGCCGACAGCTTGCGCCAGACGCGCAGCGACAGCATTGCCAAGCGCTATACCGATCCGCGCAACCTTGCCGGACCGGTTGCCAAAATCAACGCTCTCGATCTCAAGCTCGGCGATATCGTGCTGGTAGAGGCAGGCGACATCGTGCCCTCCGATGGCGAAATCATCGAGGGCGTCGCCTCGGTCAATGAATCCGCCATCACGGGGGAATCCGCGCCCGTCATCCGCGAGGCGGGCGGCGACCGCTCCGCCGTCACCGGCGGCACCTCTGTGCTCTCGGACTGGATCAAGGTCAGGATCACCGCAGCGCCCGGATCGACTTTCATCGACCGGATGATCGCGCTGGTGGAAGGTGCCGAACGCCAGAAAACGCCAAACGAACTGGCGCTGTCGATATTATTGTCAGGCATGACGCTGATTTTCCTGATCGCCGTCGTCACCCTCTGGGGACTGGCTGGCTATTCCGGAACGATTGTCTCGGTGGTGGTGCTGGTGGCCCTGCTGGTGACGCTGATCCCCACCACCATCGGTGGCCTGCTGTCGGCCATCGGCATTGCCGGCATGGACCGGCTGATCCGTTTCAACGTCATCGCAACCTCGGGCCGGGCTGTGGAGGCGGCGGGCGATGTCGATACGCTGCTGCTCGACAAGACCGGCACCATCACCTTTGGCAATCGCATGGCCAGCGAATTCCTGCCGGTTTCAGGCGTCGATGAGCACCAGCTCGCCGAGGCCGTTTTGATGGCCAGCCTGTCGGACGAGACGCCGGAAGGCCGCTCGATTGTGGCGTTGGCCAAGGGCGAATATCATCTGGCCATGCCGGATTTTGCCGGGAAAAATTCTCTCGTCGTGCCGTTTCAGGCACAGACGCGGCTTTCCGGCGTCGATTTCGATGGTCGCTCGATCCGGAAGGGGGCCATCGACTCGATTTTGCGCCTGGTGAATATCGCCAGCGAACATGCGCCGCCCGAATTCCGGCAGGCGGTGGACAAGGTGGCGCGCTCGGGCGGCACGCCGCTGGGGGTCGCAGAAAACGGTCGGCTGCTGGGCGTGGTGCATCTGAAGGATATCGTCAAGCCCGGCATCAAGCAGCGCTTTGCCGAATTGCGCGCCATGGGCATCCGCACCATCATGGTCACCGGCGACAATCCGGTGACGGCGGCGGCGATTGCCTCGGAGGCCGGCGTCGATGATTTCATCGCCGAGGCGACGCCCGAGGACAAATTGAAGCTGATCCGCGACGAGCAGGCCAAGGGCAAGCTGGTGGCGATGTGCGGCGACGGCACCAACGACGCGCCGGCACTC
>JAYVYA010000247.1:0-7247 GCA_043784745.1 Hyphomicrobiales bacterium | reverse complement strand
TTAAACGGTTTCATGCATTTTCAGGCGTGGGGGAAACGGCGTTTCCCTAACTGGAAGCTGGCCCTGTCGCCAGTGTTCAGTGCAGCCATTTCGTTCAAGCGTATGTGTAGGAGAGTAGCATGAAGCTTAAAAGCGTGAGTGCCCCGTTTGCGGGGCTGGCGTTGGTTTTATTTGGTTTTAGCGGTTCGGCTGACGCTTTCACTAGCACAGCAACTTCAACATTTCAGGTGAAGATCAAAATCACCGATTCCTGTATTTTTTCCACCGGCGCCGCTGCTGATCTGGATTTTGGGACGACCGGCGTGATTGCTTCCAATTTAGACCAGACGAGCACCATCATGGTTCAATGCACGAACGCGCTGCCCTATGAAATCGGCCTGAACGGTGGTTCGGTTGCTGGAAACATTGCTGCCCGGCAGATGAAGAGTGTTGCGGGCGGCCTCGTGAACTACAGTCTCTATTACGATTCCGGACGCACCAAAAATTGGGGCGATACCACCCTTGTTGATCGCCTCGCCGCCACCGGCACCGGCGCGGCGGTCACCCATACTGTCTATGGCCGCGTGCCAAGCCAGACCACCCCTGCTGCCGGCAATTACGCCGACACTGTAACAGTCACCGTCTACTATTGACGGGGCCAACCCAAGAAGGAAGCGCATGCGCAAGCGGTTATCTGTCGCCCTGGTGAGTTCGAGTTTCATTGCGTATTCTGTTCCGGCCCTTGCAGCGTCCTTGCAAATTGCGCCGGTCAGCCTTGAAATCCCGGCTCCCGGTGCGGCGGCAACGGTTTCGCTGCGCAACGAGTCCACGCAACCGCTTTCCGCCCAGGTCCGCGTCTTTAAATGGACGCAGGCCAATGGCGAAGAGAAGCTTGAGCCTACCGGTGAGGTGGTCTCCAGCCCGCCGACGGTGACGCTTGCCGCCAGGGCGAATTATGCCCTGCGCGTCGTGCGCATCAACAAGGCACCTGTCGCAAACGCAGAAGCCTATCGTCTGCTGATAGACGAACTGCCTGATCCCAACCGCCAGAAAGGCGGCGCGGTCACGCTGGTCCTGCGTTATTCGGTCCCAGTTTTCTTTGAAAGCCCCACCCAGGGCAGCCCGCGAATTGACTGGACGGTGGAAAAACGCGGAAGCCGCGTTGTTGTCACCGCCCAGAATTCGGGGGACCGCCACTTGCGCATTGCGGTGATGAAAGTCCGCGATGCCAAGGGCACCCTGGTTGGCTTTGGCAATGGCCTGACTGGCTATGTGCTGGCGCATTCCACCATGCGGTGGACGGCGTTCGGGCGCACCAGCGGCTTCAGCCCGGGCGGGTCCGCCGTGATAACGGCACAAAGTGATCTGGGTCCAGTGAATGCGACGGCTCCTGTCAAATAGGCCGTCTGGGTGCTTCCGGACTGCCTTGTTGGCGCTGGTCACGTGCTGGCTGGCAGCCGCTTGCCTTTATGGCAGCGCCTCGCACGCCGAGCCGCGTGCGGCCCAGCCGATTCCATTGCAGCTCGAAATATTCATTGATGACCGCCCCGCCCATGTCATCGGTGCTTTCCTGCGCCTGCCGGACGGGCGCATGTCGTCCGAGCGGCGGGAATTGCGCGAGGTCGGCATTGCCGCTCCGGGCTCGGGGCCGGACAATGAGCCCATTGTGCTCGATGCGGTTCCCGGCCTCACCTACCGCTATGACGAGACGCGCCAGACCATCCACCTGACCGCGCCGCTCAACCTGCGCTCCACCCATGATTACGACGGGCAGAGTGCGGCTCTGGATAGTGTGCCGGTGCAGAGTGCCACGGGGCTGGTGCTGAATTATGACCTGTTTACCTCGGCCCTGCGCTCCCCCACCAGCCCCGGCATCACCTATCAGGGCGGGTCGGCCACACTGGATGGCCGCTTTTTTACCCAGTTTGGCACGCTGAACCAGACAGCCATTCTGGGATCGACCACCAGCGCACAAGTCACCGCGCTGCGGCTGGAAACCAATTTCACCTATTCCAGCCCCAATTCGCTAACCGTCTACAAAGCCGGGGATACGATCACCTCGGGGCTGGGTTGGACCCGGCCCCTGCGCATGGGCGGCTTGCAGATGCAGCGCAATTTCGCGCTGCGACCGGACCTGGTCACCTTGCCGCTGCCTTCCGTATCCGGCAGCGCCGCGGTGCCTTCAACCCTTGATGTCTATGTCAACAATATCAGAACCTTTAGCCAGGAGGTCGATCAGGGTCCCTACCGGATCAACAATCTGCCGCTGGTGGGCGGCGATGGCACGGCACGGGTGGTGCTGCGCGATGCGTCGGGCCATGAAATCGAACAAAAGCTGCCGTTTTACTCCAGCGCCCGCCTGCTCAAGCCCGGCCTGCTTGACTATTCCGTCGAGGCCGGTTTTCCGCGCCATTATTTCGGGGTGAAATCGGACGATTATTCCAGCAAGTTCGTCGCCAACGGCAGTTTGCGGCGGGGCATCTTTGACTGGTTGACGCTGGAAAGCCATGCGGAAGCGGGGGCCGGCCTCTATAACGGCAGTGTTGGCGCGGTGACGCGGGTTTTCAACCGGGGAGCATTGACCACCGCGCTGGCAGCCTCCCATTCGCATACGGGCAACGGCATGCAGACCTATGCCGCGTTTGACACGCGGATGTTTGGCATAGGGCTGAATGTCTCGTCCCAGCGCAGCTTCGGTGTTTACGATGATCTTGCCTCGGTGACGGCTGCGGTAGCCCCGACCAATTCCAGCACGCAGGTCGCTACGGGAGGCAACAGTGACCCCTATGCCATTCGCACCTCGATTCGCCCGCCACGAGCCCAGGACCGGATTTCGCTCAGCCTGCCGCTTCCGTTTGACCGCAGCACCAGTGTCGGAATGTCGCTGATCAACCAGCGCGATTCCCAAAACTTGCGCTCAAGGCTGGTCAGCATGTCGATTTCGCGCAACCTGCCCTACCGGGCATCGGCCTATGCCACAGCCTACACAGACCTGATCCAGAGGAAGCAGGCCGGGGTTTATTTTGGCCTTAGCGTGCCGATTGGCGACAAAATCTCCAGTTCCGTGGGTGCTTCAACCGGTCGCAACGGCTGGAATGCCACGGCGGATGTTTCACGGGCGCTTGGCCGCGAAACGGGTGATTACGGCTGGCGGGTGCGCGGGGTTGCCGGGCGGGGCCAGACGACGTATGAGGCCGCCAATCTTTCGTATCGGTCGCCCTATGGCCGGCTGGAGGTCAATGGTTCGCAGCAGTCCGGGACATCATATGGATCCGCCGGGTTTGATGGCTCTTTCTCCTGGCTGGGCGGGGGCATCCATGCCGCCAACCGGATTGATGATTCGTTTGCGGTGGTCGATGTTGGCGTGCCAAATGTCGATGTTCTCTATGAAAATCGCCGGGTTGGCAAAACCGATTCGCGCGGACAATTACTGATCCCCGAACTGCGGTCGTTCCAGCGCAACAAGATTGAAATCGACCCGCGCGGCCTCCCGGTCAATTCGGATGCACCCACGACCCAGAATATTCTGGCACCCGCCGACCGCAGCGGCGTGCTGGTGGATTTCAAGGTCAAAACCAATGTCGCAGCGGCAGTGGTGATCCTGCGCGACAAGGCGGGCAAGGATTTGCCAGCGGGTGCCACCGGCAAGCTGGACGGTGGCACAAGCGCCTTTGTAGTGGGCTATGACGGGCGTAGTTATGTGCCCGGCCTGGCGCGGAACAACCGGGTGCTTGTGGACCTTGGCCCCGGCAAATCCTGCACCGCGACTTTTGATTTCGTGGCCCAACCCAATACGCAGGTCACCATCGGGCCGGTGGTTTGCCAATGATTGCGGCTGGTCCTGGCCAAGATGTTTCAGGAATTAATGTCTCATTGGAAATCCTGTTTGGCAAGGCAACCCAAAATTAGTCACCTCTTCTGGAACAAGAGCCAATTAACGAATACGTCATTTGGTTAGGGGAGAACAGAGCAACGGAGGCGGGACTGATATGTGGAAACGATTTTTGCAAGACCAAAGCGGTGCGACGGCGATTGAATACGCCCTGCTGGCGACATTCGTCTCAGTTCTCATCGTCACAGCCGTCACGCAGATCGGCACCAAGCTGTCGTCGCAATATATCAATACAGTCGGGTCCAACCTGAAGTAGGGTCACCCCAGCAATTCCACCAGCGGCTGGATCAGCGGCTCGTCGGCAGGCGGCATCGGAAAGTCGCGCAGCTCCCGCGCAAAAACCCATTTCAGCGCCTGCCCCTCGCGCGGCTGCACAAACCCCTCCCAGCGGCGGCAGATGTAGAGCGGCATCAAAAGGTGAAAATCAGGACAGGCATGGCTGGCAAAGGTGAGCGGCGCAAGGCAGGTCTCCTTGACCAATATCCCCAATTCTTCCTGCAATTCACGGATTAACGCCGCCTCGGGCCGCTCGCCAGCGTCAAGCTTGCCACCGGGGAATTCCCACAGGCCTGCCAGCGCCTTGCCGGGCGGGCGCCGGGCAATCAGCACGCGATTGTCGGCATCGACAAGGGCGGCAGCCACCACAAGCAGCAGTTTCATGGGTGGCACCCTGGTGCGCGGCCTTAATTGCCCGAAACGATCACTTTGACGGGATCAGCCTCCTTGCCCGTCAGCGTCACCGTCTCGTACAGGGCACCGCCTTCGGGAAACAAGGCACCGTCCTTCTGCCAGGTCACCTGCGTCGAGAGGAAATAGGTGCCGGGAGCGACATTCTCAAACACGAAGCGCCCGGTCGATTCCGCCTTGGTGGTGCGGATAAATTCGCCGTAGCGCGGATCGGTGGTTTGCGCTTTGGGATAGGCGCTGGCCGGAACAAATTTGGCATCGCCATAAAGTTTGGCAAACCGCTCGCGGGCATAATTGGTGGCCGGAATCAGCCGCACAACCTCGCCCGCTGCATTGATGGTGCCGCCGGTTTTCTGGCGCAGGAAGGCGTGGCCCTCAATCGTTCCCTGGCCCCTGGCCTTGATATAGGCCGCCTCCGCCGGGTTGAAGGCGGCATTGATTGGCACGGCGACCGGCGCAGGGGCCAGCACCGTGTTTTGGCAACCAGCGAGCAAAGCGCTGAAAACAATCACTAATCCAATATTGCGCATGTAACGCCCCCTTACGAACGGTAATCTCCGTTAATCTCAACATATTCCTTCGTCAGGTCGCATGTCCAGACCCGGGCGTGGCCTTTGCCAATGCCCAGATCCGCTAAGACCAGAATGTGCTGCGCTTTCATGCGCGCCGAAACTGCCGCCTCGTCATAACCCGGGTCACGAAGGCCGGCGTGGGCGACGCGGATGCCGTTAAAGCTGATCGACAATTTGTCGCGCTCGGCCTTCTCCCCGGCCTTGCCCACCGCCATGACGACGCGGCCCCAATTGGCATCCTCCCCCGCCACCGCCGTCTTGACCAGCGGCGAATTGGCGATGGAGAGCGCGATGACCTTTGCCGCGCGGGCGTTGGCGGCTCCCGTTACCTGCACCTCGATAAACTTGCGCGCGCCTTCGCCATCCTTGACCACCTGGTGCGCCAGATCGAGCAGCACTTTGTCCAGGGCCTGGCGGAATTCGGCAAGGCGGCGGTCGGCGGCGATCTTGATCCGGGGGGCACCGCGCCTCGCCGCCGCACCGGTGGCAAACAGCATCAATGTATCGGAAGTGGAGGTGTCCGAATCCACCGTAATGGCATTGAACGAGGTTTTGACCGATTTGCCAAGCATGGCCTGCAAGGCGGGCGCATCAATGGGCGCATCGGTAAAGACAAAGCTGAGCATGGTGGCCATGTCGGGCGCAATCATGCCTGCGCCCTTGGCCATGCCGCTGATCGTGACTTCCACCCCGGCAATTCTGGCGCTCGCCGTCGCCAGCTTGGGAAAGGTGTCGGTGGTCATGATGGCACGTGCTGCCTCGCCCATCCCGGCCTTGCTGGCCTGCTGCACCAGCGGTTCCAGCGTTCCCTCAAACCTGGTTGCATCCAGTGGTTCGCCGATGACGCCAGTGGAAGCCAGGAAAATGCTGCTTTTGGGCACCCCGGCAGCCTTGGCGGCGAGAGTGGCGGAGAAATCCACGGCATCGGCCCCCGCCTGGCCGGTAAAAGCATTGGCATTGCCGGAATTGACCAGCAGGGCCCGCGCATGGCCCTGCGCCAGATGTCTGCGGCACCAGTCTACCGGGGCAGAGGGGCATTTGGAGCGGGTGAAAACCCCCGCTACCTGCGTGCCCTCGTCCATCAGGGCCAGCATCACGTCGGTGCGGCCTTTGTAGCGGATGCCGACTGCACCGGTGGCAAAGCGCACCCCGTCAATTCCGGGCAGGTCTGGCGTCGTCTTGGGGGCAAGCGGGGAGAGGGCGGCGGCTTTGCTCATGGGGCGGGCCTCAGGCTGGAAGAATGCGCCCAGTTTGCGCCGCCGCTGGCTGAGTCGTCAAGCATGGGCCGTGGATGCCAAGATTGGCGGGCAGGTCCGGGCCGGAGGTTTGTCGCGGACATTGACGACAAAGGACGGGCATGGGGTGGTGCTGGCGGTGCAGGGCATCAACACTGCCACTGATGCCAGCGGCAATACAACCGAAACCATCAGCAATGCCAATGGCGGCAATATCAAGCATGATGCCACTGCCACGACCACCAGCGCCGATGGCAAAACCGTTACCATTTTGCGCGATGCGCCCGGCGGCGCGACCTTCATCGCGACACAAAAGGAGGTGGATGCCAGCACGGCCAGCGGCAAAACCATCACCATCACCGATCTTGGCCCCTATGGCAGCTTTATGCTGGACCAGCGGGTCACGAGCGCGAGCCTTGACCGCCTCACCCGGACGACCAGCACGGACAGTAATGGCGACTGCAACGGCCGCAAAAACCAGCGCGAAAGCCAGTGGTATGATGGCAACGGGTCGAAGGGGGAGTCGATGGCGGGTTTGGCTGACGTTAACGTGGGCGCGCTGGGGGAGCGCGGGAGGGGTGGGAATGTTGTTTTTATGGATTGAGGGCTGTCGATAGCTATTTTTGATGCGTTGACTCCAAACAATTAACGGGATACTCAAACTAATTCTACTGAGTCACGAATTTCCAGATTCGCTGACGCCTGATTTTTGATAGAGTGCTGATTCGGTCATTGCTGCGGGATTGCGACCATGGATCAGCATCTGGAAGGGCAACTTGCGTGTTTTGAAGAGTATATTGCTGCGCTTGGGCAGGCAATGGGACATCTGGACCGGGTTGGTCCGATGCGTGATTACTGCACCGGGTTGCTGATGCCGGGCGA
>JAYVYA010000246.1:0-2051 GCA_043784745.1 Hyphomicrobiales bacterium | reverse complement strand
GGCCAAGCGCGCCCCTCACGTCCCGAAAATGAAAATAGCTCGCGCAAACGACCCCATTGCATGGCGCAAAGCTCAAGCGCTGAATAATGCGGGCTAACTGTTGCGCTATTGGCTGGCGTGCTGGTGCCGGGGGTCTGGCTGGTGCTGGCTGGCAACAAGCTGCCGGGAAAGGGTGTGCCCACCGCGCCGATGCTGGCGGAATATGTCACAGAATGCGGCGCTTGCCACACCGCGTTGCATCCCAGCTTCCTGCCCGCTGCCAGCTGGGCGCAGGTGATGAGCGGTCTCGACAAGCATTTTGGCGAAAATGCCTCGCTGGATGCGCCCTTGGCCGCCAGCCTCGGCGCGTGGCTGGCAAATAGTTCGGCGGAGAAATTTGATACGCTGCCCGCCAACCTGTTTCGCACCATCAACCCCGCCGAGCCGATGCGGATTACGGCAACCAATGGCTGGAAGCGGATGCATCATGAACTTGATTCCGCCATATTCAGCACAAAGCCGGTGGGTTCGCGCATAAATTGTGCAAATTGTCACCACGATGCCGCCACAGGTCGACTATACCCTGCGGATATCGGCATTCCCGTCCGTTCTCCTTGAAGGATTTCCAGTTGCAAAAGTCATTTCTGCTGGCTGCGATGATTGCCTTCGCTGGCATGTCGGCGCTTGCCTCTGCGGGCCCCGCCCAAAAAGCGGTGCTGGACCATTATGCGGCCAGCGCCAAAGCAGCCAACCCCGCTTTCACCGGGTTTTCCGCCGCCAAAGGCCAAGCGTTTTTCAGCGCGAAGCAAGCGGGCGGCCAGCCCGACACCCCGTCGTGCACCGCCTGCCATACGGCGGACCCGACCAGGGCCGGGCAGACCCGAACCGGCAAGGACATCAAGCCGATGGCCGTCTCCGCCAATCCGGAACGGTTTGCCGATTTGGTCAATGTCGAGAAATGGTTCCGCCGCAATTGTGATACAGTTTTGGGGCGCGAGTGCACGATGACGGAAAAGGGTGATTTCATCACTTTCATGTCCGCTCGCTAGACGGTCAAACGGGGGACTAGCCCATGCATACCATTCGCATTGTTCTGATTTCCACAATTTTCCTGGGCGGCCTTGGTCTCGCAGGCTCCTCGCTTGAAGGGTATGCCGCCTCTCCGGTGCCGCAACCTGCCGCTGCTCCTTCACCAGCCCCCTCGCCTTTGGCCACGCCCGCCCCGTTGGCAGTGCCAGATGCCCAGCTGCCGCTGCCCAAGCCCGCGCCAAAGCCCATTATGGTCAAGCCGTTGGGCACCAACAGCGCCGCCATTGCCAAGGATTTCACCAAGGAGTGCAGCGCCTGCCATGTGCTCTATGTGCCGCGCCTGTTACCGGCGGCGTCGTGGACATTGATTATGAACGGCCTCGACAAGCATTTTGGCGAGAACGCCAGCCTTGACACCGATGTGGCAACCAACATCCTTTCCTACCTTGCTGCCAATTCTGCCGACAGCCGGGGTGGAAGTGTTTATCAGGGCATTTCCGCAGACAAGGCCCCGCTGCGCATTACGACCACTTTTTGGTGGGAGCGGATTCACGGGCGGATGGTGCAGCGCGGGCGGTTCAACCGGCCCGGCGTCAAATCCAAATCCAACTGCATCGCCTGCCACAAGGATGCTGCGCGCGGGCGTTTCGGCGACGATTGAAGCCTGTTCCGCCGCTTGTGGCAGCTTGACCGGCACAAACTGCACCCGGTGGCCCAGCGCCTTGGCCACTTTGGTGATGGCGGCAAAGCCCGGCTCGCCATCCAGCCCCGATGCTTTGGTGAGGATTCTCATCACGATATGGCAACCACAGGTGCCATATCGTCAATGGGCAAGTTCGGGGCATTCAGATTACCCCCGCCACTCCGCCGCCGGATACACGCCCAAAATCCGCAATTCCTCGGAAAAATACTGCAATTCCTCCAGCGCCTGCTTCAATCCCGGCTCGTCCGGGTGGGCTTCCACATCGGCGAGAAACTGGGTGGCGGTGAACTGGCCGTCGATCATGTAGCTTTCCAGCTTGGTCATGTTGACGCCATTGGTG